>JACRMD010000178.1 GCA_016215085.1 Solirubrobacterales bacterium
GCCCGCGGTCGGTGGCCGCGACCGGCTCGCCGTCCGCGCGGACGCCGCCGGGCCCCAGCACGGGCCCGGCGCCCGCCGCCTGCAGCGCGGCGCGCGCCGCGGCGAGCGCCGCGTCGAGCCGCTCCTGCTCCTCGGGGTCGGCCGTGGCATCCCGCGCCTGCGCCGAGGCGAGCAGCGGGCGGAGGACGTCGATGGGCAGCGGGAACACGATCGTGGAGGACGCGCCGCCGCTGACCTCGACGAGCGTCTGGAGGTAGCGCAGCTGCAAGGCGACCGGGTTGCGGCTGATCACGTCCGCGGCGTCGCTCAGCCGCGCCGCCGCCTGGAACTCGGCCTCGGCGGCGATCACCTTGGCGCGTCGCTCGCGCTCGGCCTCGGCCTGGCGCGCCATCGCGTGCTGCATCGGCCCCGGGATCTCGACGTCCTTGATCTCGACGGTCGTCACCTTGACGCCCCACGGCTCGGTCTGGTCGTCGATGATCTGCTGCAGGTGGTCGTTGAGCCGCTCGCGCTCGGACAGCAGCGCGTCGAGGTCGGCCTTGCCCAGCACCGAGCGCAGCGTCGTCTGCGCGATCTGCGACGTCGCCGCGACGACGTTCTCGATCTCGATCACCGAGCGCGTCGGGTCGACGACGCGGTAGTAGGCGACCGCGGTCACGCGCGCCGGGACGTTGTCGCGGGTGATGACCTCCTGGACGGGGACCTTGAGCGTCACGGTCCGCAGACTCACGCGCACCATCCGGTCCAGCACGGGCATCAGCAGCACGAGGCCCGGGCCACGGTGCTCGGTGACCCGCCCGAGCCGGAACACCACGCCGCGCTCGTACTCGCGCAGCACGCGGACCGACGCGGCGAGCAGCGCGGCGGCGACCGCGACGAGGCACACCAGGACGATCACGGCGGCGAGGATCATGCGATCAGCTCCCAGTCCTCGGCGGGACGGACGCAGAGGGTGAGGCCCATGACCCGCTCGACGACCACGACGTCGCCCTCGTGGAGTGCGGGCGCGTCGTCCGCGTCAGACCCCCAGCTGCGGCGGGCGCGCCACAGCGCCCCGTCGAGGTAGATCTGGCCGCCGGGCTCGTTCCAGCGACGCACGACGCCGAGCTGCCCGGCCAGGCCCTCCGGCCCGGACCGCGGGCGCCCCTGGCGGATGCGGCGGACGTGGCGCGCCCCGAGCAGGCCCCACCCGCCGGCGGCGAGCCCCACGCCGACGGCGACCGGGATCGCGACCGCCGCCGCGACGCCGGCGCCCGCCGTGAGCGCCAGCACCCCGGCGATCAGCGCCACGCCGGCCAGCACGCCGAGCAGGCCGCCCGGGACATGCGCCTCGGCAACCACCACCACCACGCCCAAGAGCAGGAGGAGGATCCCGAGGAGGGTCATCTGTGGCCTCGCGCCGATGATACGCCCGCCGTCGTGCCTCCACCAGCCGATCCGGGTGGGCTGGTCCGGGTACCCCTGTGCCTGCAGGCGACCCCACACGACGGGAGCGGACCGGTGGCACCCCAGACCATGTGCGAGGCCTTCCAGGCGACGGCGGCGGAGCGCCCGGAGGAGGTGGCGCTGCGCACGAAGGACGACGCCGCCCGGGTCACGTGGGGCGCCTACGCCGACCGCGTGCGCCGGCTCGCCGCGGGCCTGCACGCGCTCGGCGTGCGCCGCGGCGACACGGTGGCGCTCATGCTGACCAACCGGCCGGAGTTCCACCTCGTCGACACCGCCGCGATGCACCTCGGAGCGGTCCCGTTCTCGATGTACAACACCTCGTCGCCCACGCAGGTCGAGTTCTTCGTCCGTGACTCGGGCGCGCGCCTGGCGATCGTGGAGGAGGGCTTCCGCGACCGGGTCGCGGCCGAGCGGGTCCTCACGCTCGAGCAGCTCGGGGAGATCGAGTCCGCCGGCGAGGGAGCGGACCTCGACTTCGACGCGGCCTGGCGCGGCGTCGAGCCCGGGGACCTGCTGACGCTCATCTACACCTCCGGCACCACGGGCGACCCCAAGGCGGTGCAGATCACGCACCGCAACATGATCGCGGCGGGGACCTCGTACGACGAGCTGATCGGCTTCCCCCGCGGCGGGCGCATCGTCTCCTACCTGCCGATGGCCCACATCGCGGAGCGCAACTGCTCGCAGTACTACCCGATGCTGTTCGGCCTCCAGGTGACGTGCTGCCCCGACGCCCGCCAGGTCGCCGCGTACTTCCCGGAGGTCCGGCCGTCGTGGTTCTTCGCGGTCCCGCGCATCTTCGAGAAGCTCCAGGCGGCGATCCTCGCGGGGGCCGACGCCGCCCTGCACGAGGCGATCGACCGCGGCCTGGCGCGCGTGCGCGGCGAGGACGGGCCGGAGCCGGACGAGGCGCAGCTCGCGGGCCTGCGCGAGCGGCTCGGGCTCGACCACCTGGAGGCGCTGAACGTCGGCGCCGCGCCGACGCCGCCCGAGGTCATCGAGTTCTTCCACGCGATCGGGCTGCCGCTCGGCGAGCTGTGGGGCATGAGCGAGACCACCGGCCTCGGGGCCTGCAACCCGCCCGAGCGGCCGAGGATCGGCACGGTGGGGCCGCCGGCGCCCGGCGTGGAGATCCGCCTCGCCGAGGACGGGGAGATCGAGGTGCGCGGCGGCTGCGTCACGCCGGGCTACCGCAACCGGCCCGACCTCACCGCCGAGGCGTTCACCGACGACGGCTGGCTGCGCACCGGCGACGTCGGCAGCTTCGACGAGGACGGCTACCTGTCGATCGTCGACCGCAAGAAGGAGCTCATCATCAACGCGGCCGGCAAGAACATGTCGCCGTCGAACATCGAGAGCCGGCTCAAGGCGTCGAGCCCGCTGATCGGCTCGGCGGTCGCGATCGGCGACCGGCGCCCGTACAACGTCGCTCTGGTCGTCCTGGACCCCGACGGCGCCGCCGTGTTCGCGCGGCAGGCCGGGCTCGGCGAGCGCTCCGTCGAGCAGATCAAGCGCTTCCGGGTGCTGCCCACCGAGTGGCAGCCCGGCGGCGACGAGCTGACGCCGACGATGAAGCTCAAGCGCAAGCCGATCGCCGAGCGCTACGCGGCGGAGATCGAGGAGCTCTACGCGAAGGCGCGCGCATGAGCGGCCGCCCGCTCTGGCGGCGCGGCTTCGACGCGCTCGAGCGACCCGTCGGCGACGTCATCGCCGGCGCGGTGCAGAGCCAGCCGTTCGCCGACGGCGTGGCGCTCGGGCTGCACCTCGAGCGGCTGGTCCGGCGCGAGGTCGAGCGCGGCACCCGCCGCTGGCTGCACGCGGTCAACCTGCCCACCGCGACCGACGTCCGCCGGCTCTCGCAGCAGGTCGCCGAGCTCCAGCGCCAGGTCCGCGCGCTCTCGCACGAGCTCGACGCGCTGGAGACGGCGCCGCCGCCGCGGCGGCGCTCGGCCAGGAGCGCGTCGTGAGCGGGGTGACGCAGGCGCCGGAGGCGCTGCTCAAGCGCCTCGAGCGCGACGTCGCCCGCGCGGTGCGGCGCGGGCGCAACGGGCTGCGCTACGCCGCCGGCACGCAGCGCACGCGCGTCGGCCAGACGCCCAAGGACGTCGTGTGGCGGCGCGACAAGGCCGAGCTCTGGCGCTACCGCAACGACGCGATCCGCTACGCGCCGCCCGTCGTCGTGGTCCACAGCCTGGTCAGCCGCAGCTACGTCCTCGACCTGCACCCGGCCAACAGCGCGATCCGCACGCTGACGGACGCGGGGCTGGACATGATGCTGCTCGACTGGGGCGTCGCCGACGCGGTCGACGCGGACAACGGCCTGGAGACCTACGCCGACGAGTACCTCCCGGCCGCGGTGGACGCGGCGCGCGAGGCGGCGGGGACCGACGACGTGACGCTGCTGGGCTACTGCTTCGGCGGCGTCCTGAGCCTCCTCTCGCTGGCCCGTCACCCGGAGCTGCCGGTGCGCAACCTCATCGCGATGGCGACGCCGGTCGACTTCGAGGGCATGGCCTCGATGACCGGCCTGCTGCGCAGCCGGCGCCTGCACCCGGAGGACGTGCTCGACGAGACCGGCAACGTCCCGCCCGAGGCGGTGGAGAACGCGTTCCGCCTGCTGCGCCCCACGGGCGAGGTCGCGCAGTACGCGACGCTGTGGGAGAACCTCTGGAACGACCAGTACATGGAGGGCTACCAGCCGATGGCCCAGTGGACGCGCGACCACGTCCCGTTCCCCGGCCGGGCGTTCCTGCAGACGGTCGACCTGCTCGTGCGCGACAACGCCCTCGTGCACGGGCCGCTGCGCCTCGCCGGCCGGGACGCCGACCTGGCAGCGATCACCTGCCCGTTCCTCAACGTCATGGCCGAGCGCGACCACATCGTGCCCGCCGGCGCGGCGCGGCCGCTCGAGGGCCTCGTGGGCTCCGAGGACGCCGAGACGCTGTGCCTCGACGCGGGGCACGTCGGCCTCGTCGCCAGTCGCACCGCCGCCAAGGTGACGCTCCCGCACATCGCCGAGTGGGTCCAGCGCCACAGCGACCGGGTGGAGGCGTGATGGAGCTCCGGCGTCCCGAGACGCGCGACGTCGACGCGCTCCTGGCGTTCTTCGCCGCGGTGCCCGCGCACGAGCGCACGTTCTTCAAGGAGGAGGTGCTGGATCGGGCGGCGGTCGAGGGCTGGGTGCGCGACGAGCGCGGCCGCCGGGCGATCGCCTGCGAGGACGGCGCGGTCGCCGGGTACGCGGCGGTCGTCCCGCTCCCCGGCTGGTCCGACCACGTCGGCGAGCTGCGGCTCGTCGTCCACCCGGCGCGGCGGCGATCGGGCGTCGGCCGCGCGCTGGCGCGCTGGGCGCTGCTCGAGGCCGTGCACGGTGGGCTGCGAAAGGTCGTGGTCGAGGTGGTGGCCGACCAGGAGGGCGCCGTGGCGATGTTCCAGGCGCTCGGCTTCCGCGGCGAGGCGCTGCTGCACGACCACGTCCGCGACCACGACGGCGAGCTGCGCGACCTCGTGCTGCTCGCGCACCCGGTCGACGAGCAGTGGGAGGCGATGGCGTCGCTCGGGCTCGACGTCACGGCGTGACGTTGCGGTTGGAGCGGAACACGTTGCCGGGGTCGTACTCGCGCTTGATCGCGCGCAGCCGGCCGAGGTTCGCGCCGTAGCTGGCGGCGATGCGGTCCTCGGACTCGTCGGCGCTCTGGAAGTTGATGTAGTTGCCGCCCGTGGAGAACGGCCGGATGCGCTCCCAGGCGGCGCGCACCCAGCCGGGGAACCCCTCGCACCCGGGCGCGTGCGGTTCCCAGCCGCCGATGACCCCGATGACGTAGCGCGCGTCGCGGTTGCCGACCACGCCGTCGTCGCCCGCGCGGTCGTTCAGCGCCCCGCCGATGTGCAGCAGCCCGAGCTGCGCGTCGGGGATCGGGCACTGCGCCCCGAGGTCGCGCCACGTCGACAGCAGCTCGTCGTCGAGGCCCGCCAGGTACTCGGTCTTCCAGTAGTAGTGCCTGCCCTTGGGCTCGGTGGCGTCGAGGTAGGACTGGACCTGCACGTAGGGCTGCTCGTGCAGCAGGTCGAACACGGGCGCGCCCAGCGCGCGGAGCGGCGCCAGCGCGTCCTCGGCCCGGCGCAGGTCCCCGCTGTAGCAGACGGCCATCGCGCAGATCCGCTCGCCCTGCCAGGCCTCGGGCACGAACGGCGCCGCGGGGGCCCGGAGCAGGTTCATCCAGACCGCCAGCTCGCGCGGCGCTGTGGCCGTCAGCTCCCGGTATGCGGGCAGGATCTCGGCGGCACGCTCGAACGGCCAGGCGATGAGCCCGCCGAGCACCGTCGGGCCCACCGGGTGCACGCGCAGGGTGAACGACGTGACGACCCCCAGGTTCGCGCCCGCGCCGCGCATCGCCCAGAAGAGGTCGGGACGCTCATCGGCGCCGGCGTGCAGGACCCGGCCGTCGGCGGTGACGATCTCGACCTCGAGCAGGTTGTCCACCGTCCAGCCGAACCGGCGCGTGAGGTAGCCCAGGCCGCCGCCCAGCGTCAGGCCGGCGAGCCCCACCTCAGAGAAGAAGCCCAGCGGCGTGGCCAGGCCGTGCTCCTGCGCGGCGCGGTCGACGTCGCCGAGCCGGCAGCCCGCCTGCGCCGTGACGGTCCGGGCGGCCGGATCCACGACGACATCGCGCCACGCGCCCAGGTCGATGGTCATCCCGCCGTCGGCCAGCGCGGTGCCGGCGACGTTGTGTCCGCCGCCGCGCACGGCGACCGCCAGGCCGTGGTCGCGCGCGAACACGACCGCGTGGGCGACGTCGTCGGCGCCGACGGGCTGCACGACGATGGCGGGCGCCTTGTCGACGGCGCCGTTCCACAGCCGCGTGGCCTCGTCGAAGCCCGGGTCGCACGCGACCAGCACCGGGCCGCGGACCCGCGAGCGCAGGTCGTCGAGGGCGCCGCGCGCCGAGGGGAGAGCGACCGCCTGCGCCTCGCGTTCCCGATCGATGTTCTGCGTCATGACGGCCTCCCGGTGGTCGCGTGTGGTCACGGCCACGCTGCCAGCGCCGGACGGCTCCGGCATCGGCGGAACCGCCCAACCGGCCGCGGCGGTCGCGTGGGTGAGATCACCCAGTCCGGCCGCTCAGACGAGCTCGTGCTCGTAGGCGAAGGCGGTCGCCGCGGCGCGCGAGGGCGCGCCGACCTTGGCGAGGATGTTGCTCACGTGCCGGTCCACGGTGCGTTCGCTGAGGACCAGCTCGGCGGCGATCGCCTTGTTGGTCCGGCCCCCGGCGACCATCCGGAGGATCTCAAGCTCGCGCGCGGTGAGCCCGTGATCGGCGCCGCGTGCCGCGAGCGCTCGCGTGCGCGCGGCGTCCGGCCCGGCGCCGAGGGCGGCGAACGCGGCGCGGGCGGCCTCGAGCTCCAGGACGGCGGTGTCCTCGTCCCCCAGGGCGCGGC
>JACRMD010000179.1 GCA_016215085.1 Solirubrobacterales bacterium
AAGGTCGCCGACACGTACACGATCCCCGCGCTCGGCGCCGCGGCGCTGGGGCTGACGTACCTCGCCGCCGCCCGGGCGGAGGGCCGCTGATGCGCGTCTTCCTCGCCGGGGCCACCGGCGCCATCGGGCGCCCGCTGGTCGCCGCGCTGCTCGCCGGCGGCCACGAGGTCGTGGGCACCACGCGCTCGGAGGAGCGCGCCGCGGCGCTGCGCGCCCAGGGCGCCGAAGCCGTCGTGCTCGACGCCTTCGACGCCGCCGCCGTCCGCCGGGCCGTGCGCGAGGCCCGCCCGGAGGTCGTCGTCCACCAGCTCACCGCCCTGCCCGAGGAGCCCGACCCCAAGGCGATGGCGGCCGCCATCGAGACCACGTCGCGGCTGCGGCGCGAGACGGTGCCGGTGTTCGTCGAGGCGGCGCGCGAGGCCGGCGCCCGGCGCATCGTCGTGCAGTCGATCTCGTTCGTCACCAAGCCCGACGGGCGGCCGGTCCACGACGAGACCGCGCCGCTGTGGCTGGACGCGGCGCCCGCCTACCGCGGCAACGTGGAGGCCGTGCGCGACATGGAGGCGTCGGTCGTCGGCGCCGAGGGCATCGAGGGCGTCGTGCTGCGCTACGGCTTCTACTACGGTCCGGGCACGTGGTACGACAAGGCCGGCGCGATCGGCGAGCTCGTGCGCAAGCGGCGCTACCCCGTGGTCGGCAAGGGCCAGGGGCGCGCGTCGTTCGTGCACATCGACGACGCGGTGCAGGCGACCGTCCGCGCACTCGACCACGGCAGCCCGGGGATCTACAACGTGACCGACGACCAGCCCGCGACGCAGAAGGAGTGGCTCCCCGAGGCCGCGCGCCTGCTCGGCGCCCGCAGGCCGCTCTGGGCGCCAACGTGGCTGGCGCGGCGGATGGCGGGCGACGTCGTGGTGCACTACGCGACGACGCTGCCGGGCAACTCGGGCGCGAAGGCGATCCGCGAGCTCGGGTTCACGCCGCGGCCCTGGCGCGAGGGCTTCCGCGAGGTGTTCGGCTGAACCGCACGGGCCGCTTCGCGCCCTCCCCCACGGGCGTCCTGCACCTCGGCAACCTGCGCACCGCCCTGCTCGCGTGGCTCTACGCGCGCGCGCAGGGCGCCGCGTTCCTGCTGCGGGTGGAGGACCTCGACGCCGGCCGCGTCCGCGCCGAGCACGAGGCGCGCCAGCTCGCCGACCTCGCCGCGATCGGGCTCGACTGGGACGGCGAGGTGGTGCGGCAGTCCGCCCGCACCGCGCTGTACGCCGACGCGGTCGCCCGGCTCGACGCCGGCGGCCTCGTCTACCCGTGCTGGTGCACGCGGCGCGAGATCCGCGAGGCGGCCTCGGCCCCGCACGGCGAGCTCCCCGAGGGCGCCTACCCCGGGACGTGCCGGCGGCTGGGCGCCGCGGAGCGCGCCGAGCGCGAGGCGTCGGGCCGGCCGCCGGCGCTGCGGGTGGACGCGGGCGCCGCGCGGATGGCCTTCGAGGACCGCGTGCACGGGGCGCAGGAGGGCCTCGTCGACGACTTCGTCGTGCGCCGCAACGACGGCGCGTTCGCCTACAACCTGGCCGTCGTCGTCGACGACGGCGACCAGGGCGTCGGCGAGGTCGTGCGCGGCGACGACCTCCTGGACTCCACGCCGCGGCAGCTGTGGCTCGCCCGGCGGCTCGGCCTCCCGGCGCCGTCGTTCGCCCACGTGCCGCTCGTGCTCGGCGAGGACGGCGCGCGGCTGGCCAAGCGCCACGGCGCGGTCACGCTCGAGGACCGGATGGCGCTGGGCGAGACGCCCGACGGCGTCCGCGCCCGGCTGGCCGCGTCGGTCGGGCTCTGCGGCCCGGACGAGCGCCCGGCGCCCGGCGACCTGGTCGCCCGCTTCGACCCGGACGCGTTCCGCCCGCCGCCCGCCGGGCCGCTGCCGGGGCTCTGACGGTCCGCCCCCGGTCCGCGGGCTGCGCGCGACGACGGCCGTTCCGGATAGCGTGCGCCGCGCATGCCTCGCTCCACCGCCGAGCTGGCCGAGCGCGCCCGCGAGGCGGGTCGTCTCGGCATCGACACCGAGTTCATGGGCGAAGGCCGCTACCAGCCCCTGCTCTGCCTCGTGCAGATCGCGCTGGACGCGGGCGACGGCGAGTCCGAGGTGGTGGTGCTCGACCCGCTGACCGAGGAGATCGACGCCGGCCCGCTGGCCGAGGTGCTGGCCGACCCCGGCGTCGAGGTCGTCCTGCACGCCGCCCGCCAGGACGTCGCGCTGCTGCGCCGCGAGTGGGGCCAGCCGGTGCGCGGCGTGTTCGACACGCAGGTCGCGGCGGGGTTCGCGGGCATGCGGGCGCAGCTGGGCTACGAGCCGCTGCTGAAGGACGTGCTCGGCGTCCGGCTGAAGAAGTCGGCGTCGTTCACCCGCTGGGACGACCGGCCGCTGACGCGCGAGCAGCTCTCCTACGCGCGCGAGGACGTCCTGCACCTGCTGCAGCTCGCCTCCGCGCTGCAGGACCGGCTGCGCGACCTGGGCCGGCTGGAGTGGGCGCTCGAGGAGTGCCGGAGCTTCGAGGCCGTCGACGACCGCCGCGACGTGGACACGATCTTCGGCAAGCTGCCGCGCGTGAACTCGCTGGAGCCCGCGCAGCGCGCGGTCGCCCGCGAGCTCGTCGAGTGGCGCGAGGAGACCGCGCGCGCCAGCGACCGCCCCGTCTCCAACGTCCTGCACGACTCCGCGCTGGTCGAGATCGCCAAGCGCCGGCCGGCGCAGCTCGAGCGGCTGCGCCAGATCCGCGGGCTCAACGAGGCGACGCTGCACCGCCGCGGCCGCGCGATCGTCGAGGCGGTCGAGCGCGGCCGCCGGCGCGACCCGATCCCGGTCGAGGGCTCGCGCCCGGCCCAGCCCGACCCCGAGGACGCCCCGCTGATCGCGCTCGGCGAGGCGCTCGTGCGCACGCGGGCGATGGAGGCCGGCCTGGCCTACGAGCTGATCGCCGCCCGTGCCGACCTGCAGCGCATCGTCACGTGCGTGCGCGAGGGGGCGCCGGAGCCGCCGGTCCGCACGCTGGAGGGCTGGCGGCGCGAGCTCGTCGGCGACGAGCTGCTGGACCTCCTGCGCGGCGGCCGCACGCTGCGCGTCGGCACCGACCGCCGGATCGAGGTCGACGGCGCCGGATGAGCGCCGACCGCCTCCTCGACGACCTCTTCGCGCACGCGCCCGTCGGCCTCGCCCTGCTCGACGAGCGGTTCCGCTACGTGCGCGTCAACGACGCGATCGCGGAGATGAACGGCGGCCCGGCCGCCGACCATGCCGGCCGCGACGTCGCCGACGTGGTCGGCCCGGAGGCCGCCGCGGCCGTCCGGCCGCTGTTCGAGCGCGCGCTCGGCGGCGAGGTGCTCTCCGACCTCGAGGCGGAGGCCCTCGGGCGGCGCTTCCGCATCTCGTACCTGCCGACGACGCTCGCCGAGGGCGGGCGCGGGGTCCTGGCCGTGGTGGTCGAGACCACGGCCGAGCGCGAGGCCGAGCTCGCGCTGCGCGTCACCGAGCAGCGGCTGCGGCTCGCGCTGGAGGGCACGCGCACCGGCACCTGGGAGTGGGACGTCGCGGCCGACGCGATCCGGTGGTCGCCGATGGTCTTCGCCCTGCACGGCATGGACGAGTCCGCCGGGCCGCCGCCCGACCTGCGGACCTACGAGCGGCAGATCCACCCCGACGACGTCGCCGCGTTCCGCGACGGGCTGGCCGCCGCCGCGGCCGGCGGCGAGTTCGAGCACGAGTTCCGGATCGTCTGGCCCGACGGCACGGTGCGCTGGATCTGGACGCGGGCGCACGCCCAGCACGACGACGCGGGCGCGCTGCGGCGGCTGGTCGGCCTGACCACGGACGTCACCGAGCGCCGGGTGCGCGAGCTGGCCAGCGAGCTGCTCTCGCGCGCCGGGCTGCTGCTCTCGGCGCCCCTGGGCCCCGACGAGGTGCTGCGCGAGCTGGCCGACCTCGTCGTGCCGGAGCTCGCCGACTGGTGCTCGATCGTCGTGCCGGACGCGGACGGCGGGCTGCGCAGCGTCGCCGTGGCCCACGCCGACCCCGAGCGCGTCAGGTGGGCGCGCGAGGTCGAGCAGCGCTACCCGCCCGATCCCGCCGCGCCGGCCGGCGCCGGCGCGGTCATCCGCTCCGGGCGCCCGGAGCTGTTCGAGGAGCTGCCCGAGGCGATGGTGGAGGCCGCGGCCCGCGACGAGGAGCACCTCCGGCTCATCCGCGAGCTGCAGATCCGCTCGGCGATGGTCGTGCCGCTCATCGCCCGCGGCCGCACGCTCGGGGCGATCACGTTCGTCGGCGCCGAGTCCGGGCGCCGCTACGCGGCCCGCGACCTCGAGCTCGCCGAGGAGCTCGGCCGCCGCGCCGGCCTGGCACTCGACAACGCCCGCCTGCTCGAGGCCGAGCGCGAGGCGCGCCGGGCCGCGGAGCGGCTCAGCCGGCGGCTCGCCGCCCTGCGCAACGTGGCCGAGCTCGCGCTCACGCACGCCGACCTCGACGACCTGCTGCGCGCGCTGCTGGCCGAGGTCGTCACGGCGACCGGCGCCGACCACGCCGTCGTGATGCTGCCCGACGAGGATGCCGAGCACCTCGTGATCCGGGCCGCGATCGGCTTCGCCGACGTCGACGTCCAGACGCCCGTCCCGGTCGGCGAGGGCTTCACCGGGCGGATCGCGGCGGCCGCCGCGCCGGTCGTCGTCCCCGACCTGCGCGACCCCGCGGTCGAGGTCCTCCAGCGCCACCTCAAGGAGGAGGCCCGCTCGCTGGCCGGCGTCCCGCTGATCGCCGGCGACGAGGTCGGGGTCCTGCACGTCAGCACCGCCGAGCCGCGGGCCTTCGACGACGACGACCTCGAGCTGCTGGCGCTCGTCGCCGACCGCGCCGGCCTGGCGATCGAGCACACGCGCCTCTACGCCCGCGCGACGACCACGGCGCGGACGCTGCAGCGCAGCCTGCTGCCGGCCCAGCTGCCCACCCTGCCGGGGCTCGAGTTCGCGGCCCACTACGCGCCGGGCCAGGACGGCACCGAGGTCGGCGGCGACTGGTACGACGTCTTCCCGCTCGCCGAGGGCGCGGCCGCGGTGGCGGTGGGCGACGTCGTGGGACGGGGGCTGCGCGCCGCGGCGACGATGGGCCGCCTGCGCACCGCGCTGCGCGTCTGCGCGCTGGACGAGCGCGGCGCCTGCGCGCCGCTGGAGCGGCTGCACCGGTTCGCCGCGGGCGACCCCGACGCCGACTTCGCCACCGTCGTCCTGCTGGCCATCGACGCCCACCGCCGCCGCGCCCGCGTCTGCAGCGCCGGGCACCTGCCCCCGATCGTGGTGGCGCCCGACGGCAGCGCCGCCCCGGCGCCGGTGGACCCGGGCCCGCCGCTCGGCGCGCCGGGGCCGGGCGAGCGGCGCGAGACGGAGATCGCGCTGGAGCCGGGCACCGTGGTCCTGCTCTACACCGACGGCCTGGTCGAGCGCCGCTCCGAGCGGCTCGACGACCGCATCGACCAGCTGGCCCGCGCGGCGGCCCACCCGCCGGCCGAGCTCGGCGACTACGTCGTCGGCATCGTGCAGGCGCTGGGCGTCGAGGAGGCGCGGCGCGACGACGTCGCGCTCGTGGCCGTGCGCGTGACCGCGTAGCTCAGGCCGCGACGGGCCGCGCCGGGGCGACCTGCCCGCCGGCGACGCGCACGCGGTTGCGCCCGTCCTGCTTGGCGCGGTACAGCGCGATGTCGGCCTCGGCGAAGACGGCGTCGTAGTCGAAGGTGCCGGCCTCCGAGGCGCTGACGCCGAAGGACATCGTCACGTGCAGGCCGGCGATCGGCTCGGCCGCGATCGCCTCGCGCAGCGCCTCGGCGACGCTGGTGGCCTTGGTCGCGTCGCCGCCCGGGAGCACGACCAGGAACTCCTCGCCGCCCAGCCGGTAGGCGAGGTCGTAGGCGCGCAGCGACTTGCGGATCCGGTAGGCGACGTCCTTGAGGACGGCGTCGCCGGCGGCGTGGCCGTGCCCGTCGTTGACGAGCTTGAAGCGGTCGAGGTCGCCGACGATGACGGCGACCGGCTCCTGCAGGATCTGCGCCTGCTGGGTGAGCTCGGCCACGCGGGTCTGCAGCGCGTTGCGGTTGAGCATCCCGGTGAGCGGGTCGATCACCGACGAGCTGCGGTGCTCGAGGTCGGAGCGCATGAGCGCGGTCGACAGGAGGCCGACGGCCACCAGCAGCGCCATCGGCGCGATCAGCTTGTCCGGGTGGTCGATGACCGCCTCGGGGTCGACGCCGAGCGTGACGGCGGCCATCAGCGCGCACGTGATGACCACGCCGACCCACATCGCCTGGCCGCGGAACCGGGCCGGCAGCGTGACGACGGGGATGGCCAGCCATGCGACGGCGGGGCTGTCCGGGCCGCCGGTCAGCGCGATGCTGCCGGCGATCGCCAGCTGGGACATGAGCCACGCGAGCGCGATGCCGATCTCCGGGCGCGGCGAGCGCTCGAGGCGGCGGTCCACCAGCTGGAAGCCGACGGCGGCGATGGCCAGCGGGAGCAGCGTCCACCAGCCGACCCAGCTGCCCATGAGCACCAGGGCGAGGGCGAGCACGCCGAAGGATGCCTTGCGGACGGGCTTGAGCCGGTGCTCCATGTCGACCACGCGCAGGCGGTCGGCGGGATCGGGGCACAGCCACGAGCGCGGTGCTTGACCCGGATGGCGCTCCATGTTCCGGGTTGTCGACCGGTCAGGTACCGGACCTGAGCGTGCGCACGGGAACTTGCGCGGTTGTCGGACATCCCGAAGTTGTGCAATCCCTACCGCGGCTGCAGATCGTCGCCGCGGCGCTCGCCGTCGACGATGGCCAGCGCGCGCACGCGCCAGTCCGGGTCGGCGACCACGCCGCGCTCCGTCGCCCCGCTGAACGCCTCGCGCGGCACGAGGACCGTCAGGCGGTCGCCCTCCCCGCCCACCACGGCGTCCTCGACCGCGGCCCCGCGCTCGCCGGCGTCCAGCGACCGCCGGCGCACCTGCGGCTCCTGGCCGGCCAGCAGCGTGACCTCGACGGTGACCGGCGGCCCCGAGGGGTCGCCCGCCGGAGTCAGCTCCAGCGCGTAGGCGGTGCCGCTGCCGACCTCGCCGGCCACGCGGACGTCCAGGCACAGCCGGCCCCGGTCGCGCGCGAGCGTCGCGCGCACGAGGTCGACGTCGGCGGGGGCGTCGCCGGTCCGGTCCGCGGCGCTCGTCGCGCGGCCGACCTTCGCGCAGTCGGTCAGCGTCCCGAACCCGCCGCCGAGGTCGTCGCCGCCGCACGCGCCCAGGCCCAGCGCCAGCGCCAGCGCCAGCGCCAGCGCCGGCGCCGCGGCCACGCGG
The DNA here is from genome assembly GCA_016215085.1 of Solirubrobacterales bacterium. Lineage (GTDB taxonomy): Bacteria > Actinomycetota > Thermoleophilia > Solirubrobacterales > Solirubrobacteraceae > Baekduia. The sequence continues at coordinate 7,361 of JACRMD010000179.1, forward strand.
CTACCCACGACGCATGAGCCGGGCGACGGCCGCCATGACCTCGTCGGTCTTCTCGGACTGCTCGCCCGCGGCCGCGTGGGCGACGCAGTGGTGCACGTGGTCGTCGAGGACGCCGAGCGCGACCTTGTCCAGCGCCGCCTGGATCGCGGAGATCTGGGTGAGGACGTCGATGCAGTAGCGGTCCTCGTCGACCATGCCCTGGACGCCGCGCACCTGGCCCTCGATGCGTCGCAGGCGCTTGAGCAGCTGGTCCTTGGTGGCCGTGTAGCCGCGTGTGTCCATGAACACAGTGTACACCCCCAGGGGGTATGTGGTAGCTTTGCGCCAGATACCCCCTCCCCGTATGATTGGAGTTCAGCCGATGAGCATCACCAGCGAGTACATCGTGACGGGCATGACCTGCGAGCACTGCGTGATGTCGGTGACCGAGGAGGTCGGCGAGGTCCCGGGCGTCGAGCAGGTCGACGTCGACCTGGCCAGCGGGCGGGTCACCGTCGTGGGCGACGCCGACGCCGGCGCCGTCCGCGCCGCCGTCCAGGAGGCCGGGTACGAGGTGGCGGCGTGAGCGCACCCGCCCGGCTCGCGGGCTTCGCCGCGGGACTCGCCGCGCTGTTCGGCGCGTCGGTCGCCGTCGGCTCCGCCGTCGACGCCGGCGCCCCCGCGCGCGGCGACGCCGAGCCGAAGGCCGAGCACGGCGGCGAGATGGCGGGCGGCGCCATGGAGGAGTCCTCCGCCCCGGCCGGCCTCGCGGTCGCCGAGGGCGGGCTGCGCCTCGAGCCCGCCACCACGACCTTCCAGCCGCGGCGGACCGGGACCTACGCGTTCCGGATCTCCGGCGCGCGCGGCGCCACCGTCCGCGACTTCGACGTCGAGCACACCAAGCGCATGCACCTGATCGCCGTGCGCCGCGACCTCACCGGCTTCCAGCACCTGCACCCGCGTCAGGGCGCCGACGGCTCGTGGCGGACGCCGCTGCGGCTCGCGGAGCCCGGCTCCTACCGCGTCTTCGCAGACTTCTCCGCCAAGGGCGAGCGCCGCACGCTGGCGACCGACCTGACGGTCCCGGGCGACCAGCGCCCGCAGCCGCTGCCCGCGCCGTCGAGCAGCGCCCGCGCCGGCGACCTCGACGTGCGCCTCGGCGGCGACGACGAGCACCTGGACTTCCAGGTGCAGCGCGGCGGCAGGCCGGTCGCCGTCCAGGAGTACCTGGGCGCCGACGGGCACCTCGTCGCGCTGCGCGAGGGCGACCTGGCCTTCCTGCACGTGCACCCGGAGGAGAGCTCCGGCACGGGCGAGGTCAAGTTCAGCGCCCACTTCCCGTCCCCCGGCCGCTACCGCCTCTTCCTCCAGGTCCAGGTCGGTGGCAAGGTCAAGACCGCGGCGTTCACGAAGGAGGTGCGCTGATGCAGCACGTCGAGCTTCCCATCGAGGGCATGACCTGCGCCTCGTGCGCCAACCGCATCGAGCGCAAGCTCAACAAGCTCGAGGGCGTCACCGCCTCGGTGAACTACGCCACCGAGAAGGCGACGGTCGACTTCGACGACGCCGCGGTCACGCCCGAGGACCTCCTCGCGAGCGTCGAGGCCGCCGGCTACCGCGCGACGCTCCCGGCCGCCGCGGCGGAGACCGCCGCCGAGGCCGAGGCCGAGGACCCGACCGCCCCGCTGCGCCGCCGGCTCATCGTCTCCGCGCTGCTGGCGATCCCGACCGTCCTGCTGTCGATGATCCCCGCGCTGCAGTTCGACGACTGGCAGTGGCTGGCCCTCCAGCTCGCCACGCCCGTCGTGCTGTGGGGCGCGTGGCCGTTCCACCGCGCCGCGTGGCAGAACCTCAAGCACGCCACCGCGACGATGGACACCCTGGTCAGCGTCGGCGTCCTCGCCGCCTGGCTGTGGTCGGTCTACGCCCTGTGGATCGGCGACGCCGGCATGACCGGCATGAAGATGGCCTTCGACCTGTGGCCCGAGGCCGGCGAGGACCACCTCTACCTCGAGGTCGGCGCCGCGGTCACGACGTTCCTGCTGGCGGGCCGCTACTTCGAGGCGCGCGCCAAGCGCCGCGCCGGCGCCGCCCTGCACGCGCTGCTGGAGCTCGGCGCCAAGGACGTCGCGGTGCTCGACGCCGACGGCACCGAGCGCCGCGTCCCGGTCGAGCAGCTGCACGTGGGCGACCGCTTCGTCGTGCGCCCGGGCGAGAAGGTCGCCACCGACGGCGTCGTCGAGGAGGGCACCAGCGCGGTGGACCAGTCGCTGCTCACCGGCGAGTCGGTCCCCGTCGAGAAGCACCCGGGCGACGAGGTCGCGGGCGCGACCGTCAACGCCGGCGGCCGCCTGGTCGTCCGCGCCACGAAGGTCGGCGCCGACACCGCGCTGGCGCAGATCGCCCGCCTGGTCACCGACGCGCAGTCGGGCAAGGCGCCGGTCCAGCGCCTGGCCGACCGCATCTCGGGCGTGTTCGTCCCGATCGTGATCGCGCTGGCCGTCGCGACGCTCGGCTTCTGGCTGGGCACCGGCGAGGGCACGGAGTTCGCGTTCACCGCGGCGGTCGCCGTGCTGATCATCGCCTGCCCGTGCGCCCTCGGCCTCGCCACGCCGACCGCCCTGCTGGTCGGCACGGGCCGCGGCGCGCAGCTGGGCCTGCTGATCAAGGGCCCGGAGATCCTCGAGTCCACGCGCCGGGTCGACACGATCGTGCTCGACAAGACCGGCACGGTCACGACCGGCCGGATGGGCCTGGTCGACGTCGTGCTCGCGCCCGGCGAGGACCGTGCCGAGGTCCTGCGGATCGCGGGCGCGGTCGAGGACGCCTCCGAGCACCCCGTCGCGCAGGCCATCGCCAAGGCCGCCCGCGACGAGGTCGCGGCGCTGCCGGCCGTCGAGTCCTTCGCCAACCGCGAGGGCCTCGGGGTCGAGGGCGTCGTCGACGGCCACGGCGTCCAGGTCGGGCGCACCGCCCTGGTCGAGGACTGGGGCCTGGCCCTCCCCGAGGCGCTGGCCGAGGCCAAGCGCGCCGCCGAGGCCCAGGGCCGCACGGCGGTCGTCGCCGCCTGGGACGGCGCGGTGCGCGCCGTGCTCGTCGTCGCCGACACCGTCAAGCCCACCAGCGCCGAGGCGATCGCGTCGCTGCGCAAGCTCGGCCTGCGCCCGGTGCTGCTCACCGGCGACAACGAGGCCACGGCGCGCGCCGTCGCGGCCGAGGTCGGGATCGACGAGGTCATCGCCGAGGTGCTGCCGGCCGACAAGGTCGAGGTCGTCAAGCGGCTGCAGGCCGAGGGCCGCGTGGTCGCGATGGCCGGCGACGGCGTCAACGACGCGCCGGCGCTCGCGCAGGCCGACCTGGGCCTGAGCATCGGCACCGGCACCGACGTGGCGATCGAGGCCAGCGACCTGACGCTCGTCAGCGGCGACCTGCGGGCCGCGGCCGACGCGATCCGGCTGTCGCGCTCCACGCTGCGGACGATCAAGCAGAACCTGGGCTGGGCGTTCGGCTACACCCTGGCCGCCCTGCCCCTGGCCGCCGCGGGCCTGCTCAACCCGCTGCTGGCCGGCGCGGCGATGGCGCTCTCCAGCGTGTCGGTCGTCGCCAACGCGCTGCGGCTGCGGCGCTTCCAGCCGCTGCGGCCGCCCGCGGACGAGCGGCCGTAGGACGTGCCGGCGGGGCGGACCGGGTCCGCCCCGCCGAGGCTCGTCTACGAGGACGCGACGGCGCCGATGATGATCGCCAGCGAGGCGAGGATCGCCAGGCCGCCGAGCGCGATGCCCGCCGTGGCCTGCCACGGCGTGGTGCGCGAGCCGCGCCGCGCGTCACCGCGGACGGCGAAGCCGAGCGCGACCGCGACGATGCCGAGGACGATCCCGGCGATCGGGATGAGGATCCCGAGCACGGCGATGACGCCGACGACGAGCGCGGCGATCGCACGACCGGAGGTCCTGCCCTTCGTGGCGACGGGCGAGCCGTGGCGGTCGATCGGCGAGGCGCTGGAGGGCATCGTGTGCGGGTCGGTGGCGGCCATGGTGTGGTCTTCTCCTTCGTGGTGGTGATCAGGACGCCGCCTGCGGCGCGCGCTCGCGCGCCAGCGGCAGCAGGAGCAGCAGCGAGGCCAGCGGCGCGGCGGGGATCGCCCACGCCAGCTGCCCGCCGGTCGCGACCGCCAGGACGATCGCGTTGTTGAGGCTGTGGACCGCCACGCACGGCAGCAGCGACCCGGTGAACCAGAAGAGCAGGCACATGCCGAAGCCGAAGGCGGCGGCGCCGAGCAGGAAGACCGGCGGCAGCGCGAAGACGTGGGCGACGCCGAACAGGAGCGCGGTCACGACGGCGCCGAGCCACGGGCCGCGCCAGCGGGTCAGCGCCGCGAAGAGGTAGCCCCGGAAGCTGATCTCCTCGACGACCGGGGCGGCGACCGCGATGCCCACGACGGCCAGCAGCGCCAGCGTCGCGGAGACGCGGTCCGGGCCGGAGCCGCCCTCCTCCCCGCCGCCGCCGGCCAGCACGGCCAGCAGGCCGTCGAAGGCCCACGCGCCGACGAGCACGGCGGCGCCCCAGCCGACAGCGGGCCAGAACGCCGTGCGCCGGATGCCGAGCGTCGCGGGCCCCAGCCGCTGCGCGCCGCGGGCGGCGACCGCGACGACGACGGCCAGCAGGACGAGGTCGGCGACCGGCAGGCCCAGCGCCGTGGCGACCTCGTCGTCGCCGGCGGCCATGGCGCACGGGCGTCCTCGTCAGGCCGCGAATTTCACCATTCCTGTCGATCGCCCGTCCGAGGTCGGACAGGTGTCGCAGCTAGTCCATGGTCAGCACGAGCTTGCCGGTGGTCCGGCGGGCGCGCAG
>JACRMD010000180.1 GCA_016215085.1 Solirubrobacterales bacterium
ACCGCGCGCGACGGCGCTGGCAACCGCACGACGCGGACCGTGCGCGCCCGCGTCGTGCGGCGGTAGCGGCGCGCTCCCGCGCGCGCCGCCGCCCCGCGGCCTCCCTAGCGCCGCACGTCCTCGCAGTCGGCGGCGACCTCGTCGGTGGCGTCGGCGAACACGATGTCGTTGCCGTCGCCGCAGCTGACGCGGTCGAACCCGCCGCCGACGACCTGGATGCGGTCGTCGCCCTCGTCGCCGGCGATGGTGTCGTCGTCGAGGTTGCCGGTGATGTTGTCGTTGCCGGGCCCGCCGTTGATGACGTCGTTGCCGCGGTCGCCCGTGATGTAGTCGTCGCCCTCGTTGCCGAGCACCACGTCGTTGCCGCCGCGGCCGTGCATCGAGTCGTTGCCCGGGCCGCCGTGGAGCTCGTCGTCGTCGTCCTCGCCGTCGACGTAGTCGTCGCCGCCGTTGCCGTACAGGACGTCGTTGCCGTCGTTGCCGAACATGTTGTCGATGCCCTCGGTGCCGATGAGCATGTCGGGGCCGACGGTGCCGGAGATGGTGTTGCCGGTCGGGGGCGCGTCGTTGGAGGGCTCCGGCGGGACCGGCACGACCTTCTCGCAGCCGCGCAGCGTGTCCCGGTTGGGCGCGTCGTTCTCGACGTAGACGGTGTCCTTGCCGAAGCCGCAGTTGACGGTGTCGTGGTCGCCGTCGGCGACCCGGATCTCGTCGTTGCCCTTGTCGCCGGTGATGACGTCCTCGCCCGGCCCGGCGATGATCACGTCGGCGCCCTCGCCGCCGTTGATGCGGTCGTCGCCCGAGCCGCCGTCGATCGTGTCCTCGCCCTCCGAGCCGTAGAGGGTGTCGCGGTTGGCGTCGCCGGCGATCGTGTCGTTGCCCGCGCGGCCGAAGACGAGGTCGCCACCGGTGCCCCCGTCGACGGTGTCGTTGCCCGGGCCGGCGTCGATCCTCTCGCCGCCCGGCCCGCCGAAGAGGGTGTCGTCGCCCTCGCCGCCCTCGATGTTGTCGGTGCCGCGGTGGCCGTCGATGTAGTCGTTGCCGGGGCCGCCGTCGAGGAGCTCGTCGTTGCCCAAGCCCTGCTCGTCGAGCTTGTCGTTGCCCTCGCCGCCGCGCACGACGTCGTCGCCGTCGCCGCCGTCGAGGCTGTCGTCGCCCTCGCCGCCGTCGACCTGGTCGTTGCCGGTGCCGCCGTTGGCGTAGTCGTTGCCGGGGCCGCCGGTGAGCTTGTCGTCGCCCGCCTGGGCGAACAGGCGGTCGTCGCCCTCCTCGCCGTCGAGCAGGTCGTTGGCGATGCCGCCGTCGAGCGTGTCGTTGCCCAGGCCGCCGAGCAGCTGGTCGTTGCCGCGGCCGCCGGTGATGGTGTCGTCCCCGCCGAGGCCGAGGATGCGGTCGGCGCCGCGCGTGCCCGTGAGCCGCTCGCCCGCGTCGGTGCCCGTCTGGAGGCCGACGCCGGGCTGCACGACGAGCGACAGCGGCCGCACGCCGGGGCGCTGGGTGCGCAGCTTCCTGAACGAGAGGCCGCTGAGCACGGAGACGGTGCGGTCGCCCTCGTCGCCCACGTACACGCGCACGCCGTCGGCCGAGACCGCGGGGTGGCCGGGGCCGCGGCCGGTGGCCACGCGCGTGACCTTGCCGGTGGCGAGCTCGAAGACCGCGGTCACCCGCGAGCCCTTCGCCGGGCCGACGACCGCGCGGCGGCCGTCGGGCATGATCGCGACGCTGCCGCCCGGGCCGGGCTTGGTCTTCAGCCGGCGCACGATGCGCCCGGCGCCCGCGTCGACGGCGACCAGCTGGGTCTCCTTCTTCGTGACGCGCACGACCCAGGCGGTGGAGCCCGACGGCGGGAAGGCGGCGCCGGCGGCGCCGCTGAGGGCGATCCGCTTGAGGATGCGCCGTCCGACGAGGTCGACGGTGGCGACCCGCCTGCGGTCGAGCACGACCAGCGCGCGGCTGCCGTCCGCGGAGACGGCGAGCACGCCCGGCTTGGAGCGGCCGAGCGGGATCGAGCCCTGGACGCCGAGCGACGGCCCGTCGAGCACGTCGAGGGCCTGGGGCCGCGCGGCGACCAGCCGCGCGCCGTTGGCATCCGCCGCCAGCGCGGTGGTCGCGCCGGCCAGGGTGGCGTTCCCGGCGGCGGCGCGGCCGTTGAGGTCGACGGCGACGACGCTCTGGCCGGCGGCCACGAAGCCGCGCACGCCGTCGCCCGAGACCGCGACGGCGCGGCTGCGTCCGGGCATCGGCACCCTGGCGACGACGTTGCCGGAGTTCACGTCGGTCAGCGCGGCGGAGCCGTCACCGGTGGCGACGAGCAGGACGCGGGCGTCGGCGGCCGCGGGGAGCAGGAGGCCGGCGAGGAGGGGGAGGGCCAGGAGGCGGGGGCGCATCGACATCACAACCCATCCTGGCCGGTCCAGGTTGCGGTCCATGGGCGAGCGCTTGCGCGGCGCCCTACGCGTACACGGCCTGGTCCCCGAGCCCGGTGTCCTTGTCGTGACCGGCGATGATCGTCGCGCCCGGGTGCGCGTCGCGCCATGCGCGCAGGCGGTCGACGGAGGCGAGGTAGGCGTCGTCGTCCCACGCCACCCAGGGCAGGAGCCGCTCGTCGAGCGAGCGGATCGCGTACGCGGCATCGCCGGTCAGCAGCAGCTCGCGCCCCTCGGCGAGCCGCAGCACCACCGACCGGTGGCCCGCGGTGTGCCCGGGCGTGCGCAGCAGGCGGATCGACCCGTCGCCGAGGACGTCGACCTCGTCGGCGGCGTGGGTGTAGGTCCGCCACGTCAGCGCCGCCGGGAACAGCCCCGCGTCGTAGCCCTCCAGGAAGCGGCCGTGGCGGGCCTGCTCCCACTCGCGGTCGTCGACGAGCACGGTCGCGCCCGGGAACTGCGAGAGCCCGCTGGCGTGGTCGTAGTGCAGGTGGGTCATCACGATCAGCCGGACGTCGGCGGGCTCGACGCCGCGCTCGCGCAGCTGCGCCGGCGCCGCCCACGACGGCTCCATGGTGATGGCGTAGAACATCGCGGCGACGCGGCCGAGGTGGCCGCGGACGTCGGTGGCGACGTCGGCGTGCATGCCCGCGTCGACGAGGATCGGCCCCGCCTCGGGGTGCTCGACGAGGAAGGCCGGGATCGGCACCGGGAACCAGCGCCCCTTGGGCGTGACGAGCGCGCGCGGCAGCGACAGCGGCCCCTTCAGCCGCTGGTACATCGCCGGCATCGCGAGCATGTCGGCGGTGCGCAGCGGGTGGACGCGCACGGCGGCGCCCTCGCGGCCGCCGGGCAGGGGGCCGGAGACCGGCGACGGGGTGGGGAGGGCCATGGGCGCGGACGCTACCCGGCCCGCCCGCCACCGCGCCGAGTGTCGACTTGAGGCCGCCATGGGGGCCACAAGTCGACACTCGCGGCGGGGTAGGGTTCGCGGCCGTGCCCGACGTGCTCCGCCCCGGCGTCCTCGACGGCGTGACCGCGTGCGTCGCCGGCTGCGCGGGCGAGCGGCTCGCGGAGCTCGGCGCCACCGTCGTCGCGCTCGAGGCCGACCTCGCCGACGAGGACGCGACGATCGCCGCCGCCGCGGCGCTCCCGCGGCCCGGCGTGCTCGTCGTCGACACCGCGGCGGCGTTCGGCGACGGCGGGATGGCCGGGCTGCGCGCCGCGGTCGACGGCGCGTGGAACGCCGTGCGCGCCGTGGTCAACGCGCACTTCCTCGAGGGCGGCGGCAAGGTCGTCCTGGTCGCGCCGTCGACCGGGGAGCACGCGACCGCCGCGGGCGCCGCGCTGGAGAACACCGCGCGGACCGTCTCGGTGGAGTGGGCGCGGCTGGACATCCGCACCACCGCGATCCGCCCCGCGCCGGGCACCACCGCCGAGGAGGTCGCCGAGCTGGCGGCGTTCCTCGCCTCGCCCGCGGGCGACTACTACTCGGGCTGCGCGTTCTCGATGACGTCGTGACCCGCGGCGCGCAGCGCCTCGGCCGCCACGCCGAGCAGCGCGCCCGGGAGCAGGACGTAGTCGGTGTCGTGCGTGGCGATCGGCAGGATCGGCACGCCGGCGTCGGCGAGCGGCTCCGCGATGGCCGCCATCACGCCGGTGAGCGCGAGGTCCAGCGGGCCCTCGACCTCCAGCGCGAGGTAGCCGCCGACGACCGTGCCCTTCACGGGCGCGTCGTCCTCGGCGCAGACGAGCGAGGTCTCCGCCGCCGTGCGCGTCAGCGACCAGAACGGCCCCCGGGCCTCGGGGACCGCGGCGCCGGGCGCCAGCCGGCAGAGGGCCAGCGAGCCGTCCAGGACCCGCAGCCTCACCCGGCCCAGGGGACCTCGACGGCGTCCTCGGTCGGCGAGTCGCGCGCGACGACGTACTCCGCCGGCTCGCTCTCCGAGAGGTTCTCGAGGACGTGGGTGACGTGCGGCGGCACCCAGAGCATGTCGCCGCGCTGGATCTCGACGCGGTTCTCGAGGCGGTCGCCCCACATGATCCGCATGCCGCCCGAGAGCATGTAGCAGGCGCTCTCGCAGTTGGCGTGGTAGTGCGGCCGCGACCGGGCGCCCGGGGCCAGCGAGAAGATCCCCATGAAGATGTTGGACTCGCCGGTGGTCGCGCGGGAGACCTCGTGCCCGCCGACGACCCCGCGCGGCTCCTCGTGCGTGCCTCCCGGCCTGATGACCTTCATGCGTCGAGGCTACTGGCGATCTCGTAGTCCAGCCACTCGGAGCGCGCGCCGCCGATGCGGTCGTACAGCGCCTGCGCGCGGTGGTTGTCCTTCGCCGTCTGCCACGCGAGCCGCGGCGCGCCGTGCTCGCGGCAGGCGGCGCGGCAGGCCTCGATGAGCGCCCCGGCCGCACCCGAGCCGCGGG
>JACRMD010000204.1 GCA_016215085.1 Solirubrobacterales bacterium
GGCCGCCGGCGCCGCGGAGGCCGCTCCGGCCGCGAGCGCGCCGCCCGAGCCGGTGGTCCCGCCGCACCCCGCCTCGCCGCCGACGCCCTCGGCCCCGCAGAGCGGCGGCGAGCCCGGCGTGGACCGCTCGGCCGAGAAGCCGCCGACGATGACGAGCGGGGACCCGCTCGCGGGCTGAGCTTGCGACAATGCCCGGCATGGCCGGGCTCGGAGCGATCCTCACCGCGATCGTCACGCCGTTCGACGACGACCTCAACGTCGACGAGCAGGCGTTCGTGGACCTCATGGCGCACCTCCGCGCGCATGGCAGCGACGGGTTCGTCGTGTGCGGCACGACGGGGGAGGCCCCGACGCTCAGCGACGAGGAGCACCTGCGGCTCATCGAGCTGGCGTGCCGGGAGCGCCCGGACGGCGCGACGGTCGTGGCGGGGACCGGCTCCAACGACACGCGCCACGCGGTCGAGATGACCGAGCGCGCGACGGAGCTGGGCGCCGACGCGATCCTCAGCGTCACGCCGTACTACAACAAGCCCAACCGGCGGGGCATCCGGCGCCACTACGAGGAGATCGCGCGCGCCACCGACAAGCCGATCATCCTCTACAACATCCCGTCGCGCGTGGTGCTCAACCTGCCGCCCGAGCAGCTCGCCGAGCTCGCGCAGATCGAGCACGTCGACTACGTCAAGCAGGCCAACAACGAGGACCTGCAGCTCATCGACGGCCTCGGCCTCTACGCCGGCAACGACGAGATCCTCGCCCGCACGCTGGACCTCGGCGGCGAGGGCGGCATCTGCGTGGCCAGCCACCTGGTGGGCGACGAGATGCGCCGGATGGTCGACGAGCCCGGGCACCGGGCCGAGATCGACGACCGCCTGCAGGACGTCTGGAAGGTCCTCGGCGTCACCACGAACCCGATCCCGGTCAAGGCGGCGCTGAACCTGCTCGGCCGCCGCGTCGGCGGGCTGCGCCTGCCGCTGGTCGAGGCCGACGACATGGAGCTCGCCCAGGTCCGCGCCGTGCTCGAGCGCCACGGCCTCCTGCAGGCGGCGGCGTCCTAGTGGCCGGCACCCTCCGCGTCCTGCCCCTCGGCGGGCTGGGCGAGATCGGCAAGAACATGACCGTCGTCGAGTAGACGTCGGGCTGCGCTTCCCGACCGCCGAGCAGGTCGGGGTCGACCTCGTGCTCCCGGACTTCACGTACCTGCGCGACCGCGCGGACGACATCGAGGGCATCGTCATCACCCACGGCCACGAGGACCACATCGGCGCGCTGCCGTGGATCCTGCGCGAGCTGGGGACCGACATCCCCGTCTACGGCGGCCCGCTGACGATGGCGATGGCCCGTTCGAAGATCGACGAGCACCGCCTCAAGGACACCGACCTGACCGACGTCAAGGCGGGGGAGACGCTCGAGCTCGGGCCCTTCGGCGTGGAGCTCGTGCACATGACGCACTCGATCCCAGACGCGATGGCGGTCGCGCTGACCTGTGACCTGGGCACGACACTCATCACCGGCGACTACAAGTTCGACCAGACGCCGGTCGACGGCGTGCCGGCCGACGTCAACCGCCTGGCCGAGCTCGGCCGCGACGGCATCCTGCTGCTGTGCGGCGACTCGACCAACGCGGACCGGCCCGGCTGGTCGCCCAGCGAGTCGGTCGCCGGCCCGGGCCTCGAGAAGGTCTTCGCGCGCTGCGAGGGCCGCATCGTCGTCACGTGCTTCGCCTCGAACATCCACCGGGTGCAGCAGGTCGTCGACGCGGCGACGACGCACGGGCGCAAGGTCGCGCTGATCGGCCGCTCGATGCGCAAGAACGTCAACATCGGCCGCATGCTCGGGCACATCGACGTGCCCGAGGGGACGTTCGTGCAGCCGCGCGAGATCGACGACTTCCCCGACCACAAGCTGGTGATCATCTCCACCGGCAGCCAGGGCGAGCCGCTGAGCGCGCTGCGCCGCATGGCCCACCGCGACCACCCGCACGTCGAGCTGCACGAGGGCGACACCATCGTGTTCTCACGCGGCCGCGCTACGTCTTCCCCTTCCACGGCGACCACAAGCGGATCCACCTGCACGGCGAGCTGGCCGAGGCGGTCGGCATCGACGCCGACCGGATCTTCAAGGGGGAGAACGGCCTGCCGCTGGAGGTCGACGCCGACGGCGCGCGCTTCGCCTCGCGCGAGCGCAGCGGCGTCATCTACGTCGACGGCGTCGACATCGGCGACCCGGCCGACGTGGCGCTGCGCGACCGCCGCATGCTCAGCGCGGACGGCATCTTCGTGGTGGTCGCGACGATCTCCGAGCAGGACGGCTCGTCGGTCGCCGAGCCGGAGATCATCTTCCGCGGCGTGCCCTACCCCAAGGACGCCGAGGACCTGCTCGACGACATCCGCGAGACCGTCGACGCGTCGCTGGCGCGCGCGGCGGGCGAGGAGATCCGCGAGATCGACCTCCTCCAGCAGATCCTGCACGACGACCTCGCGCAGTTCGTCTACGAGCGCCTGCGCCGGCGGCCGATGGTGCTGCCCGTCGTCGTCGAGGTCTGAGCCGCTAGGCCGCGACCGGCTCGCGGACCTCGACGGCGGGCAGGCACACGACGAACCGCGAGGCGCCCTCGAGGGCGACCGTCCCGCCGTGGGACTCGGCGACGGCGCGCACGATCGACAGGCCGAGGCCGAACGAGCCGCCGCGGTCGCCCTCTCCGCGGACGAAGCGCTCGAAGATGCGGTCGCGCAGGTTCTCGGGCACGCCCGGGCCGTCGTCCTCGACGGCGATCGTCACCTGCTCGCCGGCCTGGCGGACGCTGGCCCGCACGTGCGTGCCCGGCGGCGTGTGCTTGATCGCGTTCTCCATCAGGTTGAGGAAGAGGCGGTGCAGCTCGTCGCGGGCGCCGTCGACCATCGCCGGGGCGGGCGCGTCGACCTCGAGCTCGTGGTCGGCGGCGATCGGGCCGAGCTCGGCCGCCGCCTCGACGACGACCTGGGAGACGTCCAGCGGCTTGTGCGGCGTCTCGCGCTCGGCGTCGGCGCGCGCCAGCAGCAGCAGGTCGCCGACGAGCCGGCGCATCCGCCGGGTCGAGCGCAGCGCCGAGCGCGCGGTCTCGCCCTGCTCGCCGTCCAGGACCTCGGCCAGCAGCTCGAGGTTGGCCAGCACGCTGGTCAGCGGCGTGCGCAGCTCGTGGCTGGCGTCGGCGACGAACTGGCGCTGGCGCTCGAGGGCGGCGGCCGTCTCGGCGCGCGAGCCCTCCAGCGCGCGGAGCATCTCGTCCAGCGTCCGGGCGAGCTCGCCGACCTCGTCCTCGGTGTCGGGCTGCGGCACGCGGCGGCTGGGGTCGCGGGTGCGGCCGATGTCGCGGGCGGTGCTCGTCAGGCGGGCGATCGGCGCCAGCGCGCGGCGCGAGACCGCCAGGCCGCCGACGAGCGCCAGCCCGGTGCCGGCGAGCACGCCGAGCAGGAGGAAGAGCCGGACGTTGTGGACGGTGTCCTCGACGACGGAGACCTTGCGCGCGTACTGCACGACGACCGGGAGGCGCAGCGCGCCGCTCTGGTCGGTGAGCACGCTCGTGCGCGACTCGACGCGGTAGCCGCCGACCTGGTCGGTGCGCCCGACGGCGACGCCGGCCAGGCCGAAGTTCGGCGCGTTGCGGGTCTGCTTGATGATCGCGCCGTTCTTCTGCGCCAGGACGCGGACGACCGCGCCGTTGGAGGCCGCGTAGGTCTCCAGGCCGGTGCGCACGCGGATCCGGCCGCCGACGACGTCGACCACCAGGCGGTCGCGCAGGTCGTCGACCGCCGCCGCCATCTGGTTGTTGAAGTCGCTGCGGATGCGCGAGGCGGTCAGCTGCCCGATGACGGTCGCGAACGCGCACAGCACGAGGAACGTCAGCCCGGCCGACAGGGCGGCCAGGCGCCAGCGGATCGAGAGGCCGCGCAGGATCCTCATGCCCGGAGCACGTACCCCGCCCCGCGGATGGTGTGCAGCAGCCGCGGCTCGCCGCCGCCCTCGAGCTTGCGGCGCAGGTTGGAGACGAAGACCTCGATGGTGTTCGTGGTCGCGAACGGGTCGTAGCCCCAGACGTCCTCGAGCAGGCGCTGGCGGGGCACGACGATGCGCTCGTTGCGCATCAGGTACTCCAGGAGCTCGAACTCGCGCTGGGTCAGCTCGATCTGGCGCTCGCCGCGGCGGACCTCGTGCGTGTCGGGGTTCAGCGACAGGTCGGCGACCACGAGCGAGGCCGAGCCGCGCGGCGGGCGGCGGCGCAGCAGCGCGCGCAGGCGGGCCAGCAGCTCCTGGCGCTCGAACGGCTTGACCAGGTAGTCGTCGGCGCCGGAGTCCAGGCCCTCGACGCGCGCCTCGAGCGCGTCGCGGGCGGTGAGCATGAGGATCGGCACGTCGTCGGCGGCGCGCAGGCGCCTGGCGACCTCGATGCCGTCGAGCTTGGGCAGGCCGAGGTCCAGGACGACCAGGTCGGGCACGTAGTCGGCGGCGGCGCCGAGCGCGGCCTCGCCGTCGGCGGCGATCCGCGTCTCGTAGCCCTCCAGGCGCAGCGAGCGCTGGAGGACCTGCGCGATCTCCTCGTCGTCCTCCACGATGAGCACGCGCGGGGTCCGGTCGTGGCCGTCGAGCACGACCGAATGGTAGGGCGGACCCTCAAGGCCAGGTCAAGGGCGGACGGGCGAGGCAGGGACCGGGCCGCCCGCGTCGAAGGTCGTGGCCCAGTCATGGCCACGACCAAGTCCCCTGCGCGCCGCAAGCCGCCTGCGCGCCGCAAGCCCGCTGCCAAGCCCAAGGCGCGCCCGCGCGCCGGCACCCGCACGCGCGCGCGTCGCTCGTCCGCGACGTGGCGCCCGCGGCTGCCCGTCCTCGAGCAGCGCCACTTCGACCTCCTGGGCCTCGGGCTCGTCGCCCTCGGCGTCTTCCTCGCCTTCCCGCTGTACCTGGGGTGGGACGGGGGCAGCGCCGGCGACGGCATCGTCGACGCGCTGGCGCTCGCCGGCGGCGCGCTGCGCTACGTCGCGCCGGTCGCGGTCGTGGCCGTCGGCACCCTGCTGGTCCTGCGGCCCGTGCTGCCGGCGATCCGGCCGTTCCGCGCCGGCGGCATCTGCCTGCTCGCGGCGCTGGCCATCATGTTCGCGGCCGGGACGCTGGGCCTCGGCCCGGAGACCACGCGCCACGGCTTCTGGGACGACGCGTTCCTGCGCGAGCGCGGCGGCTACCTCGGCGAGGCCGAGCTCTACGTCGCCTCCAAGCTCATCGGCTCGATCGGCGCGCACATCCTCGGCCTGTTCCTGCTGCTGGCCGGCGTCCTGCTGCTGACGGGCGCGTCGGTGGCCAGCGTGATCCAGGCGACCGCCGACACCACCCGCACGCTGATCCCCGCGCGGCCGGCGCCCAAGCCCGCCGCGAAGCGGACGGGGACCACGAAGCGCCCGGCCGTCCAGGTGCCCGAGCCCGACGACGAGGACGTCGTGGTGCGCGCGACGCACGTCGAGGCGCCGCCGCCGAAGCTCGACGACGCCGAGCAGCGCTTCGGCGACCTCTTCGAGCCCAGCGAGCCCGCGCCGGCCGAGCCCGAGGAGGACGAGGAGCCACCGGTCGCCGTCGAGGAGCCCGTGCCGCCCGCCGACGGGCACCCGGTGCAGGAGGAGCTCCCGCTGCCGCCCGCCGTGCGCGGCGAGGCCGACGACGAGGACGGCGAGATCGAGTACGTCGTCCCCGACACCCGGCTGCTCAAGCGCTCGACCAGCGAGCAGGCGCGGCCGGACACCAGCGGCAACGCGAAGGTCGCCGAGCGGCTCGTCGAGGCGCTGACCCACTTCAAGATCGACTCGCAGGTCGTCGGCACGGTCGCCGGCCCGCACATCACCCGCTACGAGCTGCGCCTGGCCCCGGGCGTGAAGATGAGCCGGGTCGCCCAGCTCAAGGACGACCTCGCCTACGCGCTGGCGGCGACCGAGATCCGCATCCTGGCCCCGATCCCGGGCAAGCAGGCCGTCGGCATCGAGGTCCCCAACCAGCACCGCCGCGTCGTGCACCTCGGCGACGTCTTCCAGCCGCCGCCCAAGGACTGGTCGCCGCTGACGGTGTGGCTGGGCAAGGACGTGTCGGGCAAGGCGATCGGCGCCGACCTGGCCAAGATGCCGCACATCCTCGTCGCCGGCACCACCGGCGCGGGCAAGTCGGGCTGCATCAACGCGATGCTGTCCTCGATCCTGCTCAACGCGACGCCCGACGAGGCGCGGCTGGTGCTCGTCGACCCCAAGCAGGTCGAGCTCAACCACTACGAGGAGGTCCCGCACCTCCTCACGCCCGTGATCACCTCGCCGCGCAAGGCGGCCAACGCGCTGCAGAACCTCGTCCGCGAGATGGAGTGGCGCTACGGGATCATGTCCATGAAGCGCACCCGCTCCCTGCCGGAGCTCAACAAGGTGCGCGTCAAGGAGGGCGACAAGCCGCTCCCGTACATCCTCTGCGTCATCGACGAGCTCGCCGACCTGATGATGGTCGCGCCCGCCGACGTGGAGGACTCGATCATCCGCATCGCCCAGAAGGCGCGCGCGGTCGGCATCCACCTCGTGCTCGCCACGCAGTCCCCGCGCGTGGACGTCATCACGGGCATGATCAAGGCCAACGTGCCGTCGCGGATCGCCTTCGCGGTGAGCTCGCAGACCGACTCGCGCGTGATCCTCGACCAGAACGGCGCCGAGTCGCTGCTGGGCATGGGCGACATGCTGTTCTCGCCGGTCGGCTCCTCGAAGCTCCAGCGCATCCAGGGCGCCTACATCGACGAGCCGCAGATCGCCGCGATCACCGCGTTCTGGGCGCGCCAGGGCGAGCCCGACCTCCGCGAGGACCTGCTCGAGGAGGTCGAGTCCGAGGAGCCCGAGGGCGGCCGCGACGAGGGCGACGGCATGGATCCCGACGAGGATCCGCTGCTCGGCGAGGCCGTCCAGCTCGTCGTCGAGATGGGCACCGCGTCCACCTCGATGCTCCAGCGCCGCCTGCGGCTGGGCTACACGCGCGCCGGCCGGCTCATCGACATGCTCGAGCGCCGCGGCGTGATCTCCGGCTACGAGGGCTCCAAGCCCCGGCAGGTGCTCATCACCGAGGCCGACCTGCCGCGGGTGCTGCGGGCGCTCGAGGAGCGCGGGGACGACGTCGGCGGAGCCTCCGCCGAGCCCGACCTCCCGCCGATCCCGGTCGCGCCGGACCCGCCGGACGACGACGTATAGCCTCCGGCGTCCATGCCGGAGATCGGCGCCACGCTGCGCGAAGCGCGGATGCGCGCGCGGATCGACATCTCGGAGATCGAGGCCGAGACGAAGATCCGCGCGAAGTACCTGCGCGCCCTGGAGAACGAGGAGTGGGACCTGCTCCCGGGTCCCGCCTATGTGCGGTCGTTCCTGCGCACGTACGCCGACGCCCTCGACCTCGACTCCAAGCTCCTGCTCGAGGAGTACAAGCTCCGCCACGAGCGGCCCTCCGACCAGGACCTGCTGCCGATCTCGCCGCGCCGCCAGCGCGCGCGGCCGCCCCGGCGGGGCATGCCCCGCGGGGTCGTCGTCGGGCTCGTCGTGGTGGCGCTGCTGGCCGCGCTGTACGCGCTCGGCCGCGACTCGGGCGACGAGGACGGCGGCCAGCCGGCGAACACGATCGTCACCGAGACCACGCGGACCACGACCACCAAGCGCTCGTCGTCCTCGTCCTCGAAGAAGAAGAGCACGAAGAAGAAGGCGGCGGCGTCGCGGATCGTGCGGCTGCAGATCCTGCCCAAGGGGCCGGTCTTCGTCTGCCTGCAGGACGCGTCGGGCAAGCAGCGGATCTCGGCGACGCTGCAGCAGAGCGCCACCCAGCCGACGTTCCGCTCGCGCCGGTTCCGCATCACGCTGGGCAACGGCAACGTGCAGCTGCGCATCGACCGCAAGCTGCGCGAGGTGCCCGAGGTGTCGTCGGGCATCGGGTACGAGATCACGAAGAAGTCGGTCCGGCGGCTCTCGCCGCAGGAGCGCCCGAGCTGCGCCCGATGAGCGCGCGCGCCGGCATCGTCGTCACGGGCACCGAGGTCCTGACGGGCCGGGTCGTCGACCGCAACGGGCCGTGGCTCGCGGACCGGCTCCGCGACCTCGGCGTCGACCTCGCGCACAACGTGATCGTCGGCGACCGGCCCGAGGACGTCCGCGCCGCGCTGGGCTGGCTGGCCTCGCACGGCGTCGACCTCATCGTCACCAGCGGCGGGCTCGGCCCGACCGAGGACGACCTCACCGCGGCGGTCGTCGCGGAGTTCCAGGGGCGGCCGATGGCGCTCGACGAGGCGCTGGAGGCCCGGATCTGGAAGGTGCTCGAGGGGCTGCGCGCGCGCTGGCCCGACCTCGACGAGGAGGCCATCCGCCGCTCCAACCGCAAGCAGGCGATGGTCCCCGACGGGGCGACGGTCCTCGAGCCGGTCGGGACCGCGCCGGGGCTGGTGGTCCCGCCGCGCGACGGGTCGGCGCCGACCGTGCTCGTCCTGCCGGGCCCGCCGCGCGAGCTGCAGCCGATGTGGCGGGCGGCGGTCGAGACCGAGGCCTTCGGGCGCGCGATCGCCGGGCGCACGACCTACCGCCAGCACATGCTGCGGATGTTCGGGATCCCGGAGTCGGAGATCGCCGAGACGCTCGTGCGGGCGCGCGACGCGGGCGCCGACCTCGACGCCCTGGAGATCACGACGTGCCTGCGGCGCGGCGAGGTCGAGGTCGTGACGCGCTACGAGCCCGAGGCCCAGGCCGAGTACGACCGGTTCGAGGCGGTCGTGCGCGAGCGCCACGGCGACACGCTGTTCTCCGACGACGGCTCCAGCGTCGACGAGCAGGTCGCGCGGCTCCTGCGCTCCTCCGGCCGGACGATCGCGGTCGCGGAGTCGTGCACCGGCGGCCTGCTGGGCGGGCGGCTGACCGAGCTGGCGGGCTCCTCGGAGTACGTGCTCGGCGGGCTCATCGTGTACTCCGACGAGGCCAAGGTCGCGCTGGCCGGCGTGGATGCTAGGCTGATCGCGCGCGTCGGCGCGGTGTCGACCGAGGTCGCCGAGGCGCTGGCCGACGGCGCGCGCTCGCGCCTGGGCGCCGACGTCGGCGTCGGCATCACGGGCATCGCGGGCCCGGGCGGCGGGACCGAGGACAAGCCGGTCGGCACGGTGTGCTTCTCGGTGTCGTCCGCCGAGGGACGCCTGACGCGACGGGCCGTGCTGCCCGGCGGGCGCTTCGACGTCCGCGACCGGTCCACGACCGTGGCCCTGCACCTCGTGCGGCGGCTGCTGCTCGGCGAGCACGACGGACCGTGAGCGCGCGCCTCTTCGTCGCCGTCGCGCTGGCGGACGACGACCGCGCGGCGCTCGCCGCGTGGGCCGCCGAGGCGGTGGGGGAGGATCCGGGCATGCGCCTCGTCGACCCGGCGCAGGTGCACCTGACGATGGCGTTCCTCGGGCATCGCCCGCTGGACGAGGTCGACCCGCTGCGCGAGCTCGTGGCCCGCCACGCCGGGCCGCGACCGCCGATGGCGACCGCGGGCGCGCTCTGGCTCTCGCCGCGGCGGCCGCACGTCCTCACCGTGGCCGTCGACGATCGCGACGGCGTGCTCGAGGCGCTCTACGGGCGGCTCTGGGACGACCTCGAGGAGACGATCGGCGTGGAGCGCGAGAAGCGGCGCTTCAAGCCGCACGTGACGGTCGCGCGGGTGCGCCGCGGGTGGACCGCGCCGAGCCGGCGGCTGCCGGATGCGCCCGCGCGCGAGCTGACCGGCGAGGCGCTGGTGCTGTTCCGCTCCCACCTCGGTGGTCGCGGGCCGGCGCGCTACGAGGCGGTCGAGCGCGTCGCGCTCGGCCGAGCGGCCCGCCCCTGACGCGTCCCTGACCCCGGTGGGCGTAGCGTGCGGCGCCTGTCGCCCGTCCGCCGCGTGGCCCCGCTGCTCGCCCTCGCGCTCGCCCTCCTGGCGCC
>JACRMD010000126.1 GCA_016215085.1 Solirubrobacterales bacterium
GCGGGCGGCGCCACCGCGGGGTGCACGGCCGCGCTGGTGCGCGCCGCCGGCGAGCGCGGCTGCGCGCTGCTGGTCGACGACCTGCACGCCGCGCCCGACGCCACCGTGCACGCGGTGGCGTCGCTCGCCGCCACGGCGGCCGCGCACCGGCTCCTGGTCGTCGCGTGCTGGCGGCCGTCGGAAGCGCGGGCGGCGCTGCAGGCGGCGGCCGCGGACCTGCGCGAGCGCCGCCACGCCACCGTCCTGGAGCTCGAGCCCGACGCCGTCGCCGCGCGGCCGGCGACCCGGTACGCCACGACGGCCGACGGCGCAAGCATCGCCTTCCAGGTCGTCGGCGACGGCCCCCGCGACGTCGTGCTCGTGCCGGGCTTCGTCTCCAACGTCGAGCACGCGTGGGAGATGCCGACCGCCCGCCGGATGATGCGCCGCCTCGCCGCGCGCCACCGGCTGATCGTCTGGGACAAGCGCGGGACCGGGCTGTCGGACCCCGTGACGCGGGTGCCGACGCTCGAGGAGCGCGCGCTCGACCTCGCGGCGGTGCTCGATGCCACCGGCGCGCGCCGGCCGGTGCTGCTGGGCATCTCCGAGGGCGGCCCGATGGCGCTGCACTTCGCCGCCCACCACGCCGACCGGGTCGCCGCGCTCGTGGTCTACGGGACGGCGCCGTCGTTCGTGCGCGACGCGCGCAACCCGCAGGGCTGGGACCCCGGGATGACCGAGGACCTCACCAGCGCCATGTTCGAGCACTGGGGCACGGGGACGATGCTGCGCGTCTTCTCCCCCAGCCTCGCGGCCGACCCCGCCGCCCGCGAGGCCTTCGGCCGCTTCCAGCGCACGGGCGCGAGCCCGGCCATGGGCCGGGCCATGGTCCGCGCCATGCTCGACATCGACGTGCGCGACCTGCTGCCGCGCATCCGCGTCCCGACGCTCGTGCTGCACCGGGTCGAGGACCGCCTGATCCACGCCGACGGCGGCCGGGCGATCGCCGCCGGCGTGCCCGGCGCCGCCTACGTGGAGCTGCCGGGCACCGACCACTTCCCGTGGCTGGGCGACATGGACGACGTCGTCGACGAGCTCGAGGCGTTCCTCGACGGCTAGCGCGTCCCGGCGCCGACCAGCTCGCGCTTGGCGTCGACGCCCTCGACGAGGTGCCCCTCGAGCGAGACGTTGGGCAGGAGGCGGTCCAGCCAGGACGGCAGCCACCACGCCTTGTCGCCGAGGATCGCCACCACCGCGGGTGCGATGACCAGGCGCACGACCAGCACGTCGATGAGGATCGCCAGGCCGAGGCCCAACCCCATCATCTTGCCGATCACGTCGTCCTGGGTGACGAAGGCCAGGAAGACCGACGCCATGATCAATCCGGCGAAGAGCACCACCTTGCCGATCCGCGCCATGCCGTGGATGACGCTGGCCCGCGGGGCGTCGCCCTCGTTGTAGGCCTCGTGCATCCGGGACAGCAGGAACACGTTGTAGTCCATGCTCAGCCCGAACAGGATCGCGAAGAGCATGACCGGGATGAACGAGACGATCGGCACGCCGCTGTCGACGCCGAGCAGGCTCGCGCCCATCCCGTCCTGGAACACCGCGGTGACCACGCCGTAGGCGGCGCCGATCGAGAGCAGGTTGAAGGCCGCGGAGGCCAGCGGGATCCACAGCGAGCGGAACGCCGCCATGAGCAGGATCACCGACAGGCCGATGACCGTGGCGATGAAGAGCGGGAGGCGGCCGGCCACCTTGTCGGACATGTCGACGAACGTCGCCGTGTTGCCGCCGACGTAGACGTTCAGCGGCGTGCCCTCCGTCGCGGCCGGGAGCACGTCGCCGCGCAGCCGCTCGAGGAGGTCCTTGGTGCGCTCGTCCTGCGGCGAGGTCTCCGGGATCGCGGTGATGGTCGCCATCTCGCCGTCCCTGCTCGGCGCGGCCGGCGTGACGGCGGCGACGCCGGGGGTGCGCTTGACGGCGGCCTCGATGCGGGCGAGCTGCGCCTTGGTGCCCGCGTCGCCCTTCGGCGTGTCGACGGCGAGCAGGAACGGGCCGTTGGAGCCCGGGCCGAAGGCCCCGGTCAGCTCGTCGTAGGCGACGCGCTGCGTGGCCGACTTGGGCTGGTTGCCGTCGTCGGGCTGGCCGAGGCGCATGTTCGTGATCGGGAACCCGAAGACGAGCAGCAGGACCACGCCGGCCGCGACCGACGCCCACGGGCGGGCGGTGACGAACCGCGCCCACCGCTCGAACGCCGCCGACGGCTGCGTGTGCTCGGGCTTCTTCGGGCGCAGCCAGCGGGCGAACGCGCCCATCATCACCGGCAGGAAGGTGAGCGCGGAGACGACGACCGCGGCGACGGCGATGGCCGCGCCGATGCCCATCTTGCCGACGAACGGGATGCCGACCACGAGCAGGCCCGCGATCGCCACCATGACGATGAGGCCGGCGGCCACGACCGAGGCGCCGGCGGTGGCGGCCGACTTCGCCGACGCGTCGCGGACCGAGTCGCCGGCGGCGACCTGCTCGCGGAAGCGGGCGATGATCAGCAGCGCGTAGTCGATGCCGGCGCCGAGGCCGAGCATGACCGCGATGGTGCTGGCGAACGACGGCAGGCCCAGCGGCTTGGCGAGGATCGCCAGCAGCATCTGGCCGACCATCACCCCGAGCAGCGCGCCGAGCAGCGTCGCGCCCATGGCGGCCAGCGAGCGGAAGAGCAGGGTGAGCAGGACGATCGCGACGGCGACGCCGATGAGCTCGCCGACCGGCGCGTCCTGCTGCGCGGCGACGTCGATGACCGTGCCGCGCATGGCGACCTGGACGCCGTCGCGCTCGGCGGTGCGGGCGGCCGCCTCGAGCGCCTCGCCGTCCTTCTTGTCGATCTCGTCGGGCTCGACGTCGTAGCGGACGTCGACCGCCGTGAGCCCGCCGTCGCGCGACACGTTGCGGGCGGCGTCGCCGACCTCGGCCACGTGGGGCAGCTGCCGGACCTGCTGGAGCGCGCCGTCGATCGCGGCCTTGGGCGCCGCGTCGGTGACCTTGCCCTGGTCGACGGTGAACACGAGCGTGGCGTCGGCGCCCGCGAGCGCGGGCGTGTGGGCCCGGAACAGGTCGATCGCCTTCTGGCTCTCGGTCCCGGGGACCTTGAAGTCGTCGGCGGGCGTGGTGGAGGCGCCCGCCAGCGCGCCGAGGACGACGAGCGAGGCGAGGGCGGCGAGAAGGCTGCGCTTCCAGTGCTGGGTGATGGAGCGAGCGAGGGAGGCGAGGAGAGCGGACATGGGTCATGCCACCGTAGCACATCTTGCAGTCAGTGCAACTTTGCACACGCTGCTATCATCCGACCAATGGCCCAGGACGCGCCGGGACTCCGGGAGCGCAAGAAGCGGCAGACCCGCGAGGCGATCGTCCGCGAGGCGCTGCGGCTGTTCGCCGAGCGGGGCTTCGATGCCACGACCGTGGCCGACATCGCCGAGGCGGCCGACATCGCGCCGCGCACGTTCTTCGGCTACTTCCCGTCCAAGGAGGCCGTGGTCTTCCACGACTTCGAGGAGTACTTCGGCTCGCTGGCCACGCGGCTCGCGGCGCGCCCCGCGAGCCAGACGGCGTTCGACACCCTGCGCGCGTGGATCGCCGCGCTGCTCGACGAGGGCCGCCTCGACGACCCCGAGGAGCGGATGCGCCACGAGCTCGTCCACACGACGCCCGCGCTGCAGGCCCAGGACCGGGCGAACCTCGCCCGCTTCGAGGCGCTGCTGGCCGACGCGGTGGCCGACGACCTGGACGTCCCCCGCGGCTCGCTGCGCGCCCACCTCGTCGCGGCCGCGGCCGCCGCCGCGCTCGACGCGCTGGGCCGCCACGACGGCGCCAGGGAGCAGCGTTCCCCGGACGAGTCGCTGGCGCTGATGGACGAGGCGCTCGTGTTCCTGCAGGGCGGGATGGACGCGCTGCGCCGCCACCCGCCCGCCTGAGTCACGCCGCCGCCAGCACCTCGGCGCGCGCGGGCAGCCGCCGCCCCCACCGCGTCTGCACCGCGAAGTCCAGCAACCGCGGCAGGTAGCTCTCCAGCCCCTCGCAGCGCACGCCGCGCGCCTCGAGCAGCGCCCGCGTGCGCGGGTCGTCGAAGCGCGTCTCGACCGCGAAGTACGGGAACAGCGCCGCGCTGGACTCGAGCACGGCGCGGGTGCGGGAGTCGGCGTTGCGCCGCAGCGCGGGCAGCAGCTCGCGCTCGAAGCGCTCGGGGTCCAGCAGCTCGGGCGCCGGGCGGCCGAAGTACCGCCCGGCCAGGCGACCGAGGCCGCCGACCGTCGCGGCGCGATCGCCGGCGACGAGCAGGTGGGTCTGGGGCGAGCGCAGCGGCTCGTCGAGCAGCGCGAGCACCCCGTCGGCGACGTAGTCGACCGGCACGACGTCCACCGGCGCCTCGGCGCGCCCCGGCACCATCGTCAGCAGCCCGCGGCCGAAGGCGCGCAGCGGCTGGTAGAGCACGTTGAAGGACGTGGTCCAGCCCGTCCGCCGGTCGCCCATCACGATGCTCGGGCGCAGGACCTGCACGGGCAGCTCCTCCCCCGCCGCGCGCACGAGCAGCTCGGCCTCGCACTTGGACTGCTCGTAGGGGTTGCGGAAGCGCTGGCCGTGCCAGAGGTCCTCCGGGCCGAAGCGGCCGGGGTGGCGGCCGGCGACGTAGGCGGTCGAGATGTAGGCGAACCGCTCGAGCCCGTCGCCGAACGCCGCGCAGCGCAGGGCGAGGTCGAGCATCCGCCGCGTGCCCTCGACGTTGACCGCGCGCGAGGCCTCCAGCGAGAGCCCGAACGACACCGACGCGGCGCAGTGCACGATCGTCGTGACGTCGGCGGCCAGCGCGTTGGCGGCCAGCGCGCCGAGGCCGAGGTCGTCGCGCTCGAGGTCGGCGGCGACGCCGCGGACGCGGCCCGCGGGCTCGCCGAGCGCCGCGAGGACGCCGTCGACGCGCGCCTGCGCGGCCGCGTCGTCGGCGGCGCGCACGAGCGCGACCACGGGCCGGTCGCTGCGCGCGACGATGCGCGCGAGCAGCTCCTGGCCGAGGAAGCCGGTGGCGCCCGTGAGCAGCAGCGCGCCCGGGTCAGGCATGGAGCGCCGCCCCCATCGCGTGGTAGCCGCCGTCGACGTGCAGCACCTCGCCGGTGATCGCGCGGGCGTGTTCGGAGAGCAGGAAGCACGCCGCCGCCGCGACCGGCGCGGCGTCGGCCGTGTCCCACCCCAGCGGCGCCTGCCGGCCCCAGGCGTCGGCGAGCCGGTCGAAGCCCGGGATGCCGCCCGCGGCCAGCGTCCGGATCGGGCCCGCCGAGACGAGGTTGACGCGCACGCCCTGGGCGCCGACGTCGCGCGCGAGGTAGCGCGAGACCGACTCCAGCGCTGCCTTCGACACGCCCATCCAGTCGTAGAGCAGCGCCTCGACGACCGCCTTGAGGGAGTAGGCGCTCGTGCGGAACGCGGTCACCGCGCTGTCGACCGGGGTGGTGAGGAAGCGCCCGCCGAGCGCGTCCTCGGGGGCGAAGGCGACGGCGTGCAGCACCCCGTCCAGGGCACCCCAGCGCGCTCCCACCTCCTCCGCCACGGTGGCGAGGTCCTCGGGCGAGTTGACGTCGAGCTCGAGCACGTCCGCGGGCTCGGGCAGCTTGGCGGCCGCCCGCTCGGTCAGCCGCCGCGCGCGGCCGAAGCCGGTCAGCAGCACCTCGGCGCCGGCCTCCTGGGCCTGGCGCGCGACCTCGAAGGCGATCGAGCCCCGGGTGACGACCCCGGTGACCAGCAGCCTGCGTCCTTCCAGCATCACGTCCCCCTTCGTCTCAGAGCGGCAGGTTGCCGGCGCCCCGCCGCTCGCGCGGGACGCCCTCGAGGTGGGCCAGCGCCGCGGCCACCCGGGCGCGCGTCTCGTGCGGGGCGATGACCTCGTCGACGTGGCCGTCGCCCGACGCGGCGGCCGCGGTCAGGTGCTCGTCCGCGTAGCGCGCGGCGAGCGCGTCGCGGGTGGCGACCGGGTCGTCGGCGGCGGCGATCTCGCGCCGGTGCGCGATGCCGACCGCCTGCTTGGCGCCCATCACACCGACCTGCGCGGTCGGCCAGGCGAGCACGAGGTCGGCGCCGAGGTCCTTCGAGTTCATGGCGATGTACGCGCCGCCGAAGGCCTTGCGCAGCACCACGGTCACCCGCGGCACCGTCGCCTCGGCGAAGGCGTGCACGAGCTTGGCGCCGTGGCGGATCACGCCGGTGTGCTCCTGCCGCGTGCCCGGCATGAACCCCGGGGTGTCGACGAGCACGACCATCGGGATGCCGAAGAGGTTGCAGGTGCGCACGAAGCGCGCGGCCTTCGTGGCGCTGTCGGCGTCCAGCACGCCGCCCAGGTGCTTGGGCTGGTTGGCGATCACCCCGACCGCACGGCCGTCGAGGCGGGCGAAGGCGCACACGACGTTGCGCGCCCACGAGCCCGAGACCTCCAGCAGCCGGCCGCCGTCGGCGATCGAGCGGATGACGTCGCGGACGTCGTAGATGCGGCGCTCCTCGCGCGGGACGACCGCGTCGGGCGCGAAGCCCGGCGGGTCGACGACGGGCCAGCGCAGCGGCGCCTCGGCCGCGTGCTGGGGCAGGTGGTCGAGCAGGTCGCGCACCAGCAGCGCGGCGTCGACCTCGGTGTCGGCGTGCAGGTGCGCGACGCCGTTGCGGCCGTGGACCTTCGGGCCGCCGAGCGCCTGCGCGTCGACGTCCTCGCCCATGACCTCCTTCACCACCGCCGGGCCCGTCAGGAACATCCCGGCGCGCGGCGTGGTGATGACGAAGTCCGTCAGCGCGGGCCCGTAGGAGCCGCCGCCGGCCGACGCCCCGCAGATCACCGAGATCTGCGGGACGTGGCCCGACAGCCGGACGTGCTCGCGGAAGATCCGGCCGTAGCCCGACAGGGCGTCGATGCCCTCCTGCATGCGCGCGCCGGCCGACTCGATGAAGCCGACCACCGGCGCCCGCGCGCGGCCCGCCATGCGCAGCACCTGCACGACGCTGTCGGCGTGCGCGGGGCCGAGCGAGCCGCCGGCGAACGACGCGTCCTGCGCGAAGCAGAAGATCGCGCGGCCGTCGACGCGCCCGGCGGCGGCGAGGACGCCGTCGCCCGGGCGCGCCTTGTCGCCCATGCGCCGGGAGCGGACCTCGGTGCGCAGCAGCTGCAGCGAGCCGGGGTCGCAGAGCACCTCGAGGCGCTCGAGCGCGCTCAGCCGCTCGTCGGCGCGCGGGACGACGGCGAGGCTCATGCGGCCTCCAGGACCAGCACGGCGTTGTGGCCCCCGAACCCGAACGAGTTCGAGATCGCGACCGGCTTGCGGCCGCGGTTGGCCAGCGGGCGCGCGGTGCCCGGGACGTAGTCGAGGTCCATGCCGTCCTCCTGCTCCTCCCAGCCGAGCGTCGGCGGCGCGATGCCGTCGCGCAGGGCCAGGACGGTGGCGACCGCCTCGACGGCGCCGGCGGCGCCGAGCAGGTGGCCGATCGCCGACTTCGTC
Organism: Solirubrobacterales bacterium; assembly: GCA_016215085.1. Taxonomy (GTDB): domain Bacteria; phylum Actinomycetota; class Thermoleophilia; order Solirubrobacterales; family Solirubrobacteraceae; genus Baekduia. The sequence goes on from JACRMD010000126.1 coordinate 7,503, forward strand.
GACGACACCGGCACGCGCGCGGCGTGCTCACCCAGCGCCGTCTTGAGCGCCACGGTCTCGGCGCGGTCGTTCAGCGGCGTCGAGGTGCCGTGCGCGTTTACGTAGTCGACGTCCTCGGCCGTCAGGCCGGCGTCGTCGAGCGCCGCGGCGATCGCCGCCGCCGCGCCGGCGCCGTCGGCCATCGGCGCGGTGAGGTGGTGGGCGTCGGCGGTCGCGCCGTAGCCGCGCAGCGTCCCGAGAATCGTGGCGCCGCGCTCGCGGGCGCGGTCGCCGCGCTCGAGCACGAGCACGCCCGCGCCCTCGCCCATCACGAAGCCGTCGCGGCGCGCGTCGAAGGGACGGGACACGCCCGTCGACGACGTCGCGTCCATCGCGGCGAACGCGGCACGGGCCAGCGGCGTCAGCGCCGCCTCCGAGCCGCCGGCGATCACCACGTCGGCGTCGCCGTGCTCGACGGCGCGAGCGGCCGCGCCGATGGCGTGGGCGCCGGCGGCGCACGCGCTCACGACGCCGAAGACCGGGCCGCGCAGACGGTGCTTCATCGCCACCGCGGCGGGTGCCGCGTTGGACATCATCAACGGGACGGCGAGCGGCGGCACCTTCGCGGGGCCGCGCTCGTTCAGCGCCGTGTGGGCGCCCTCGATCGTGCCGATCCCGCCGATGCCGGTGCCGATGATGCAGCCGACGCGCCCGGGGTCGTAGGGCGTCGCGTCCACGAGGTCCGCGTCGCCCAGCGCCTCGGCGGCGGCGGCGAGCGCGAGCTGCGTGAAGCGGTCGGCGCGGTGGACCTCCTTGGCCGACAGCACCTCCGCGGGGTCGAACTCCGTGCAGGCCGCCTCGCCACCGTCGATGCCGGTGGCGCCGGCGACCCAGCGCTCGTGCAGGGCCCGGGCGCCCACGCCCAGGGGCGTGACGGCGCCCAGGCCGGTGACGACGACGTCGACCATGGACTACGCCGTGGCGACGATCAGGTCGACGGCGTCGCCGACGGTCTTGATCCTGCCGACATCGTCGCCGGTCAGCTCGACGCCGTACTCGTCGTCGATGATCTGCGAGAGCTCGGCGAGGTCGAGCGAGTCGACCTCGAGCGCCTCGAACGTCGCGTCGCGGGTGATGTCCTCGGGCTCGGGGCCCATCGTCGACAGGGCCTTGACGATGGTCTCCTCGACCTGGGTGGCGGTGAGCGTGGGCATGGTGGTGGGTCCTCCTACGTGGTGGTCTTGGTCAGGGTGGGAAGGGATCAGGCGCCGCCCCACTCGACGACGACCGCGCCCCAGGCGAGGCCGGCGCCGATGGCGGCGAGCAGGACGCGGGAGCCGGGGCGCAGGTCGCCGGCGGCGCGCGCCTGCTCGAGGGCCAGCGGGACGCTGGCCGCCGAGGTGTTGCCGAGCTGGCCGATCGCGTCGACGACGCGGTCCGGATCCAGGCGCAGGCGGTGCGCGAGCGACTGGAGGATCCGGCGGTTGGCCTGGTGGTAGACGAAGAGGTCGACGTCGGCGAGCGCCAGGCCCGCGTCGGCGACCGCGGCCTCGGTGACCTCGGCGAGGTGGCGGACGGCGCGCTTGAAGGTCTCGTGGCCGTCCATGCGGATCAGCGCGTCCTCGCGGCCGATGACGATGCACTCGGCGGCGCCGCCGTCGGCGCCCAGCGCCGCGGGGCCGATCGCCCCGGCGGCGGCGCACGAGAGCACGACCGCGCCGGCGCCGTCGCCGAAGAGCGCGGCGGTGCGCTTGTCGTCGGGGTCGGTGAAGCGCGAGAGGCCGTCGGCGCCGACCACGAGGACGGTGCGGGCGCGGCCGGCCTCGATCATCGCCGCGCCGGTGACCAGGGCCTTGATGAAGCCGGCGCAGGCCGCGCCGACGTCCATCGCGCCGACGCCCGCGGCGCCGATCGCCGCGCCGACCAGCGGCGCCATGCCCGGCAGGAGCTCGTCCTGCGTGGTCGTCGCGGCCAGGACGAGGTCGACGTCCGCGCCGGTCAGCCCGGCGTCCTCCAGCGCCCGCTCGGCGGCGAGCACCGCGAGGTCGGTGACGCGCTCGCCGTCGCGCAGGCGGCGGCGGGCGTCGATGCCGGTGCGGTGGGTGATCCAGCCGGGCTCGAGGCCGAGGCGCGCGGCGATCTCGCCGTTGTGCACGGCGTGGTCGGGGATCGCGGTGCCGAGGCCGAGCACGCCGGCGGTGCGCACGGCGCGGGCCGGAGGCGCCAGGGTGGGCGACGACGTCTCAGGCAGCAAGGCCATGCAGGTCCTCCAGGGTCACGACGGTGGCGGCGGGCAGGATGCGGGTGACGAGGCGGGCGAGCACGTCGCCGGGGCCGACGTCGACGAAGCGGGTCGCGCCGAAGCGGTGCAGCGCCTCGACGGTCTCGCGGAAGCGGACCGGGCGGGTGAGCGCGCGGGCCAGCTGCAGCGGGACGTCGGCGAAGAGGCCGGGCGACGACGAGGAGCAGACGGGGATGCGCGGCTCGTGCACGTCCACCGTGCGCAGCACGTCGAGGAACGGCGTCTCGGCCGGCGCCATCGCCGGCGAGTGGAACGCGCCGGCGACGTCCAGGCGCATCGTGCGGACGCCCCGCTCGCGGGCGGCGCGCGCCGCCTCCTTGAGCCGGTCGCGGTCGCCGGAGAGGACGACCTGGCCGGGCGCGTTGTCGTTGGCGACCGCGACGCCGTGCTCGGCGGCGAGGTCGCCGGCGGCCTCGGGCGTGGAGCCCAGGACGGCCAGCATGCCGCCCGGCGCGCCGCCCGCCGCCGCCTCGTCCATCAGCCGGCCGCGCAGGACGACGAGCTCGAGGGCGTCGCCCTCGTCCAGCGCGCCGGCGGCGGCGAGCGCGGTCAGCTCGCCCAGCGAGTGGCCGGTGACGGCCAGCAGCTCGCGCTGGTCGACGCTGCCCCAGCCGGCGAGCGAGGCGCAGAAGATCGCCGGCTGGGCGAAGCGCGTGCTCTCGCCGGCGCGCTCGAACGGGTCCTCGCCGACGAGCGCGCAGACGCGCTCGAGCAGGTCCGGGCGGTGCTCGGCGACCGCCTCGCGGGCGGCGGGCGTGAGGCTCCCCTGGCCGGGGAACAGGGCGACGGTGACGGGCTCGGCCACGCCTCCACCCTCGCCACGATCCGCCCGTTCCAGCGGGCTCGGGGCGTCCGAACCCCCCACCTCGGGGGTGCGTGGGGGACCGCCGGGGGGTGCTAGCTCAGCAGGCCCAGCCGCTGGGCGCGCAGGACGGCCTCGGCGCGGTTGCGCACGTTGAGCTTCCGGTACAGGACGCTCGTGTGCTCCTTGATGGTGTGCGGCGAGAGGTGCAGGCTGCCGGCGATCTCGCGGTTGGTCGCGCCCGAGGCGATGAGGTCGAGCACCTCGCGCTCGCGCTCGCTCAGCGGCACCCCACCAGGCTCCTCGGCCTGCGGCGGGAACACCGTCATGCCCAGCCCCACCATCTTGATCGCCCGCGCGATGTCCGGCGCGGGCAGGTCCTTGATGACGAAGCCGGCGGCGCCGGCCGCGCGCGCCGCGCTGGGCGAGATCCGGCCCGCGCCCGACATGAGCAGCACCTTCGTGCCCGGCCACACCTCGCGCAGGCGCTCGGAGATCTCGGGCCCCGACTCGTCGCCGACGAACAGGTCGACGACCGCCACGTGGGGCTCGTAGCGGCGCGTGAGCTCGACGGCCTCGTGCCCGTTGCGGGCGCTGAGGCAGCGGTCGACCCACGGCTGCTGGCTGAGCATGAGCCGGAAGCCCCAGTGCACGACGTCGTGGTCGTCGACCACGAGCACGCGCAGCCGCCGGGTGCCGTTCTCAGGCTGCGTCATCGGGCACCACCAGCTTGACCTGCCACGCGCCGTCGCCGCGCGGCCCGAACTCGAGCACGCCACCGACCTGCAGCGCCTCCAGCGCGGCGAGCCGGAGCCCCATGCCGGTCTGCCGCGGGCGCCCGGCGACGCCGTCGTTGGTGACCGCCAGCACGAAGGCGCCGTCCTCGCGGCCGACGCGCACGGCGACGCGCGTGGGCTCGGCGTGCTTGTGCGCGTTGCGCACGGCCTCGGCCAGCACCGACTGGGCCAGCGGCTCGAGGTGCGGCGGCACGGCGACCGGCCCGTCGCCCTCGAGCACGATGCCGAGGTCGCGGTGCGTGTAGCGCAGGCGGTCGATCTCCTCCGACAGCGACGTCTGGGTCGGGCGCGACTCGCGCCCCAGCGGGCGCTGCAGGGCGTCGCGCAGGTCGCTCAGCGCGAGCTGGACCTCGGCGGCGCAGCGCTGCTGGGCCTCGGGCGTGAGGCCGCCCTCGGTGGCGAGCGCCATCGACACGCCGAACAGGCGCTGGATCACGCCGTCGTGGATGTCGCGCGCCATGTCGATGCGCCCCTGAAGCTGGTGCATCTGCTCGGCCTGGCGCGTCGCGATGCGCGCCGACGACGCCAGCGCGGCGGTCTTGCCCAGCGTCCACAGCAGGTCGCGCTCGTCGTCGGAGAGCGGCGGGCTGCCCGGCGGGCGGTCGCCGATCACGACGCCGACCCAGCGGCCGCCCGCCGACATGGGCGCGCACACGAGCTCGCGGCCGCGCAGCCGGTCGGCGAACGACGGCGCCAGCGCCTCGTCGAGGTCGCCGGCCGCCTCGACGACCCGGTCCTCGGCCAGCGCGGTGCGCGCGATCGGCGCGTCCTCCAGCGACACGTGCTCGTCGGCGAAGACCTCCTTGTCGAGGTTGTGGGTGCCGGCGGCGTGGACGCGGCGGCGCGCGTCGTCGTAGCGGAAGATCACCGCGCGCTCCAGCGAGGTCAGGCGGCAGATCGCGTCGCAGAGGCCGCTGTAGAACTCCTCGGTCGCGCGCTCGGCGTCGAGCTTGGCGAGCACGTCGACGAAGAGGTCGAGCGCCTCGATGTGGCGAGCGGCGGTGCGGGGCATCCACCGCCATCCTCCCCGCCGCGGGACGCGTTCGCCACCCCAACCCCCCAAGTGGGGGTGCCGGGCCGCGCGCCCCTCCCGGTCCGCCGCGCGCGGGCATAGGGTCGCGCGCATGGCCTACGAGGACGTCGCGCGCTTCCGGTCCGACGACGACGAGGCGCTGGTCTCGGGCGCGTTCGCGTGCCCGTGGTGCCTGCACGACGACTGCTCGGTCCTCGTGGACGAGGGCGACGTGCTGCCGGTGGGCAGCTGCCTGTGCGCGGTCTGCGACGCGCGCTGGACCGTGCACCTCGACGCCGGCCAGCTGCTGCGCCTGTCGCTGGATCCGCCGCCCTCGGTGTGGCTGCGCTGGAGCGCCCGCGTCGGCGGGCTGCGCCAGCTGTGGGACCTCGGCGCCGACGACCTGGCGTAGCCCGCCGCGGGGCGGCCGGGCTGCTGCAGTCCGACGGCGTCAGCCGCGGCTGGACGCTCCCGCTGGCCTACCTGCTCGTCGTGCCGGCGCCGACGGTCGCCTGCGGGCTGGGCGCGGGCCGCGACGCGGTCGTGCGGGCCTGAGCTAGCGCCGCAGGTAGACGACGGCGCGCAGCCCGCGCGGCAGCGGCCGGGTGCCGAACTCCGGCACCGGCGCGATGCGCTGGAAGCGCTTGTCGTGGTCGACCGCGCGCTCCCACTGGGCGCTGCGGCGCCGGACGAGCTCGGTCCACGGCGCGCCCCAGCGGCCGGTGCGGATGATCGGCAGCATCAGGACGAGGTGCTGGCCCGGGCTCACGCTCGGGGCCAGGCGGTCGAGCGTCCGGCGCGGGCCGGCGGCCTCCAGGCGGTCGAGCGCGTCGCGCCAGTCGAAGACCCGCGTGTCGGGCACCGGGCCCATCGCGTCGGCGAACCGGTAGTCCGGGCCGAGGTAGTAGCGCAGCAGCGGGCCCTGCTCGGGATGCGCGGTGACGACCAGGTCGTTGGGCTTGATCAGCCCCTCCTCCTGCAGCGTGCGCGCCACGCGGTAGACGTCGCTCTTGCCCTTGATCTGCCGGTCGCGCGGGTCGAACCACAGCACGAGCACCAGCGCCAGCGCGACGAGCCCGACCTTGCCGAAGCGCACGAGGCCCGCGCCGGCCAGCAGCAGCGCCGGGCCGACGAAGACCGAGAAGTAGCGCGTGGACCAGGCCGGCGACGCCTGCGAGGCCAGCCACGCCAGCGCGATGCCGGTGCCCAGCGCGACGCCGATGCCCAGCGCCGCACGCGCCCGCGGCCGCGACTCCTCCTGCAGCGTCAGCAGCCCGGCGATGCCGAGGACGAGCACGAGCAGCCCGGTCTCCGTGCCGCCCGCCAGCGACGTGATGCTGGTGACGATCGCCTCGAGGGGCGGCCGCTCGGCCCACGGCGCGCCGGTGTGCCGCGCCTGTTCGAGCAGCGTCGGCACCCACGGCAGGTAGAGCACGACCGCGGCGCCGAAGCCCAGCAGGCCGTCGCGCACCAGCGGCCGGCGCTCCTGGGGCGCGGCGGTGCGGACGAGCACGAGCCAGCCGATGCCCAGGCCGGCGGCGAGGAAGGCGCCCCAGTTGTGGGTGTAGAGCATCGCGGCGGTCGCGACGGCGAAGACCGGCAGCGCCCGGCGCTCGCGCAGCCCGTAGGCCAGGCCGAACGCGCCGGCGGCGACGAGGCCCAGGAAGGCGATCAGCGCGTACATGCGCGTCTCCTGGGCGTAGTACGTCAGGAACGGCAGCGTCGCCGTCAGGGCCGCGGCCGCCCACCCGGCGCGCGCGCCGAACAGCAGCCGGCCCAGCACGAACGCGGCGGGCACCGCGAGCATCGCCAGCGCGACCGACAGCGCGTGCGTGCGCGCCTCGCCGTCGCCGCCGGCGACGGCCATCCAGACGTGCAGCAGCAGGTAGTACAGCGGCGGCGAGCCGTCCTGCTGCAGCACCGTCGGGATGTCCCAGAAGCCGTGGTGCGCGATGCCGACCGACAGGCCCTCGTCGATCCAGAACTTCGCGGTGATCGCCTGCGTGCGCAGGTACAGCGAGGCCGCCACGAGGAGCGTGAGGCCCAGCGCGGTGGCGAGGTACGGCGAGGCGTGCACGCGCGCGCTCACGCGCGCGGGCAGGCCCGCGCGGGGACTGCCGGCCACGGCGCTCATGCGGCTCCGGCCTCGCAGGCGCCGATCACGCGCCACATCGGGTCGCGCGTCGCCAGGTTCTCCTGCGGCACGCCCTCGATGCCGCGGACCGTCGGGACCGGGCGGCTGCCCGAGGTGGTGCGCTCGCGGAAGACGACGGCCGGCGCGCGCGGGTTGAGGTTGACCTGGGAGGTGTGCAGGCGCAGGTGCCACGCGAGGACCGGGACCAGGAACGGGCCCGTGTACGGCGTGCCGCAGCGCAGCAGCGCGTCGCGGCCGCCCGCCTCGCGCACGAGCGGCCCGACCGCGTCGTTGAGCTTGGCCTGGTACTCGAGGCTGTGGAGCGTCGGCTCCAGGCGGGCGAGGCTCGGCACCGCGAAGGCGGCGCCCAGCGCGACCGCGGCGACCGCGATGCCGGCCGGGCCCGCGCGGCGCGCGACGGCGGTGACGACCCACCCGGCGCCGGCGGCGCCGAGGACGATGCCCAGGGCGACGGGCGTCATCAGGTAGCGCTGGTTGCCGGAGAAGCCGTCGCTGGTCATGTAGACGACGAGCCCCAGCCACGCGACCGCCAGCGCCATCAGCCACACGACGGCGCGATCGCGCACGAGCGCCGCGCGGACCGCGATCGCGGCGAGCCCGAGCAGCATCGCCGTGGTCAGCATCTCGCCGGCGTCCTCGAGCACGGCCAGCGCCGGGTTCTCGGCGTAGGTCGGCGCGCCCGGGTTGACGTCCTTGGCCCGGTGCGCGGCCCGCCACGCGTCGCCGGAGCCCCACCACTCGGGCAGGATCCACAGCGCGAGCACGGCGGCGCCGGTGCCGAGCACGAGCGCCGGGTGCAGGTGGCGGCGCCACAGCAGCCACAGGCCGTAGAGGCCGAGGAACGGCCAGGCCTCGGGACGCAGCAGCGCGGCGCAGGCGCCGAGCAGGAACGCGGCGCGGCGGTCGCCGGCCAGGTGGCGCTCGACGGCCGCGAGCACGAAGGCGATGATCAGCCCCTCGCTGTTGCCCATCCCGCCGTTGCGGATCCACCACGGCGCGATGGCGAGGCCGGCCGCCGCGGCGACGCCGCCGGCCACACCGCCGCCGAGGCGGCGCGCGACGAGGAAGGCGTAGGCGAGCGCGGCGAACGCGCCGGCGCGCGCGATCACGAGCCACAGGTCGGGCGACGCGTCGCCGAAGACGGAGAAGATCGTCGTGAAGAAGACCGGGAGCGGCTTCCACGACGGGCCCTCGACCGTGCTGAGGTCGAGGTGCGCGATCTCGCGGCCCCAGATGATCCAGGCCCACGGGTCGTACGTCGGCGTCGACGGCAGCAGCAGGCTCAGCGCCGCGAGGGCGAGCGCGCCCAGGACGATGCTCGCGTGCAGGCCCGGCCGCGGGAACGCGCGGGCGCGCGCCGCCCTCGACGGCGCGTGCGGGACCCGGACGGCGGCGGGGCGGTCCTCGAGGAGCACGTTGGCGCAAGGGTATGCCCGGTGGCGGCCGCTTTCCGGCGGCGCTTAACGATTCGCAACGAAGCGGGAGGGCGCCACGCAGGCGCCGTGGGGCGCGTGCCTAGGCGGCCTCGGCGAGCGGCGCGCAGCGCGCGGCCGGGCGCGCGTCGCGGGAGAGGGTGCGCCGCAGCGTCGCGAACGCGACCGTCCCCGCCGCGGCCGGCAGGCCGAGCTGGAACACGCGGTAGGCGAGCACCGCCGCGGCGGCGGGCGCCAGCGGCGTGCCGAAGAGGACCAGCGCGGCCACCAGGCCGCCGTCGGTGCCGCCGATGCCGCCGGGCACCGGGATCAGGCCGCCGAGCTGGCCGAGCAGGTAGGCGAGCAGCAGGTCGGCCACCGGCGGCGCACCGCCGAAGGCCGCGAAGGTCGCGCCGAGCACGGCGATGTCGAACGTCATGTAGGCCAGCGCGCCGCCCGCCACCAGCGCGCCGCCGGTGCGCAGCAGCCGCACCGCGTCCTCGACGCCGTCGGCGGCGGTGTGGGCCGCCGCGCGGACCTTGCGCCGCCGGTCGCCGCCCCCGTGCCCCGGGGCCCGCCGCCGCAGGACGCCGGGCAGCGCGAGCACCGCGGCGATCGCCACCGTCGCCAGCGCGGCCGGCCCGAGCGCCAGCCACAGCGACACGTCGCTGGGCAGCGCGCCCGTGGCCACCGCGACGCCGACGGCGACCACGGCGACGAAGTTCGCCGAGCTCGTGACGAGCCAGAAGGCCACGCTGCGGCGCGCGATGTGGCCGGTGGCCATGCCGCCGCGGCTGAGCGCCCACGCACCGAGCGCCAGCCCGCCGGCGCCGCCCGCGGGCAGCAGCACGTTGGCCGCCTGCTCGGAGACCGCGACCTGCGCGGAGAAGCCCCAGCCCATCCGCCGGCAGAAGACGCCGCGGAAGGCGGCGACGAAGCCGAGCATCGACGCCGCCTCGAGGCCGGCCGCGAGCACGAGCCACGCCGGGTCGGCGCCCGCGAAGCGCTCGCGCACCTCGCCGAGGCCCGGCAGCGTGGAGATCGCCAGCAGCGAGACGGCGCCCAGGACGACCAGCTGCGCGATGCGCCGGCCGAGGTGCCGCGCGTCCAGCGCCGCGGGCATCCGCGC
>JACRMD010000127.1 GCA_016215085.1 Solirubrobacterales bacterium
CAGGCGATGGTCTCGGCCTGGGGCTTCCCGAGCCCGGGCCCGGACGAGCCCGCCTTCGGCCCGGCGGAGGCCGACGCGCTGATCGCGGCGGCCGCGCACCGCGAGTGGTGGCCGGCCGACGTGCAGCTCGAGGTCTCGCGGGTGTGGGGCCAGGCCCTCTCGCGCATCGCGGCGACCGAGGTCTACAACTTTCGCTTCGGGCTCGAGCCGCAGGTCCGCCGCGGCGAGCGCACGCCGGGCGAGGCGCTAGCGGCGATCCAGCAGGCGCTCGCCGAGCTGCTGCCGCTCGCCGACCCGCTGCTGCTCGGCGTCCACCGCCGCTGGATCGACTACGAGCTGACCCAGTACGCCGTGCGCGAGGCCGAGCGCCACGCGCCCGACGCGACGATCCCCGGCGCCGTCGAGGTCTGCCTGCTGTTCTGCGACCTCAAGGACTTCACCGCGTACGCCGACGTCCACGGCGACCGGGCGGCGACGGAGGCCGCGGCGCGCTTCGCGCGGGTGACCTCCGACGAGCGCGGCGAGCACGGCCAGGTGGTCAAGGGCCTGGGCGACGGCGCGATGCTCGTGTACCCCGAGGCCGGCGAGGCGGTCGACGCGTGGCGCCGGTTCCACGACGCGATGGACGAGCCGGGGCTGCCCGCGCTGCACGGCGCCGTCCACCAGGGCGAGGTGCTGCGCATCGAGGGCGACTACTTCGGCGGCGCCGTGAACCTCACCGCCCGGCTGCTCTCGCTGGCGGGCACCGGCGAGCTGCTGGCCACCGGCGCGGCGGTCGCGCGCGCCGGCGGCCACCGGTGGCTGCCGCTCGGCACGCGCGCGCTGCGCGGGCTGCGCGAGGAGGTCGCCGTGTTCCTCCTCGACGACGGCGCCTGACTACTCGACGGTCACGCTCTTGGCGAGGTTGCGCGGCTGGTCGACGTCGCGGCCCAGCTCCACGGCGGCGTGGTAGGCCAGGACCTGCAGCGGGATGTTGAGCAGCAGCGGCGCGAGCTCGGGCTCGCACCGGGGCACGAGGCTCTCCGCGTCGGCCAGGTCGCCCACCGACGTCTGCGCGACGACGATCGTCTCGCCGCCGCGCGCGCGGATCTGCTCGATGGCCGAGCGGTTCTTGGCCACCAGGTGGTCGTCGGGCACCACGCAGACCGACGGCATCTCCGGCGAGATCAGTGCCAGCGGCCCGTGCTTGAGCTCTGACGCCGGGTAGGCCTCCGCGTGGATGTAGGAGACCTCCTTGAGCTTCTGCGCGCCCTCCAGGGCGGCCGGGAAGCCGGAGACGCGGCCGATGAAGAACGCGCTGTGCGCCGGCGCCAGGCGCTCGGCCACCGCGGCGATCTCGTCCTCGCGCTCGAGGATCTCCGCGATCTGGCCCGGCAGGGCGCGCAGGCCGGCGATCAGCCGCTCGCCGTCGGCGGGGCTGAGGTCGCGCACGCGGCCGAGGTGCAGCGCCAGCAGCGCGAACGCGACGACGGTGTTGGTGAAGGACTTGGTCGACGCGACCGACACCTCGGCGCCGGCGCGCAGGTGGATGCCGCCCTCGACGGCGCGCGCGATGCTCGACCCGACGACGTTGACCATGCCCAGGACCCGGCCGCCCTTGCGGCGGACCTCCTCGACGGCCAGCAGCGTGTCGAGCGTCTCGCCCGACTGGGAGACCGCGATGTAGAGCGTGTCGGGCTCGATCAGCGGGTTGCGCTGGCGGAACTCCGCGGCGGGCTCGGCGTCGGCGGGAACGCGGGCCAGCGCCTCGATCAGCCCGGCGCCCATCAGGCCCGAGTAGTAGGCCGAGCCGCAGCCGAGCACCTTGATGCGGCGCACCGCGCGCAGCTCGCGCGGCGTGAGCTCGATGCCGCCCAGGTGCGCCGTCGCGAAGCGGTCCTCGATGCGGCCCGACAGCGCCCGCTCGACGGCCTCGGGCTGCTCGTGGATCTCCTTGGCCAGGAAGTGCTGGAAGCCGCCCTTCTCGTACTCCTCGGGCGCGCGGTCGAGCTCGGTCGCCTGCTTGGGGCTGGGGCGGCGGCCGAGCGTCGAGGCCTGGAAGCCGTCCTTGGTCAGCGTCGCCAGCTCGCCGTCGTCGAGGTGGACGACCTGCCGGCAGTGGCGCACGAGAGCGGCGACGTCGGAGGAGACCATCGTCTCGCGCTCGCCGATGCCGATGATCACCGGGCTGCCGTTGCGGGCGATGACGATGCGGTCGGGCTGGGCGGCGTGCAGTACGGCGATGCCATACGAGCCGGTGACGCGCTGCAGGACGCGCGCGACCGCGCCCTCGAGGTCGTCGACGTCGTCGTCGGCGGCGATGAGGTGGGCGAGCACCTCGGTGTCGGTGTCGGAGGCCAGGGCGACGCCCGCGGCCTGCAGCTCGGCGCGCAGCTCCTCGGCGTTCTCGAGCATGCCGTTGTGGACGACCGCCACGTCGCAGCCGGTGTCGACGTGCGGATGGGCGTTCACGTCGCTCGGCGGCCCGTGGGTGGCCCAGCGCGTGTGGGCGATCCCGGTCGTGCCGCTCAGCCGCTTGGGCAGCGACGCGGCGAGGTCGCCGACGCGGCCCTCCTTCTTGTGCACCCGCAGCGCGCCGCCCTTGGCGACGGCCAGGCCCGCGGAGTCGTAGCCGCGGTACTCGACCCGCGCCAATCCCTCCAGCAGCACCGGCACGCCGTCCTGGCGGCCCACGTAGCCGACGATCCCGCACATGCTCCGACCCCTCTCTATCCGTAGACCAGGCGCCTGAGCTGGCGCACCGAAAGATCCGGCGCCGCCACGCGCCTGCGTGGCAGCTCGGCGGCGATCCGCTCGAAGGCCTCGGCGTTGACGACGCCGTCGCGCTGGAGCTCGCGGTGGCGGCGGCCGACGTACTGCGCGGCGGTCTCCGCGTAGTAGGCCAGCACGTCCTCGACGATCCGCCCCGCCTCCTGGCGCGGCAGGCCCGTCGTCCGCTGCAGGTGGTCCAGCAGGGCGTCGCGATCCGGGTCCTCGACGATCACTCGGCCCCAATGGTGCCATCTCGGCGCCCAAACTCAAGCGATCGTGCCCGATTTCGGGCAGATCAAGCCGTGATCGGACACCGCAGAAGGTGTGGAACGTCGCCACCCAGGTGTGCCGGGACCCTTCCGGGCCGGTGCCGTTGGGACAGGCACAACACCCCGCTCCTCCCTACTCCCTGAGGTAACGCCATGTCCCGCAAGATCCTGTCGCTCGCCACCGCCGCCGTCGCCGCCGCCTCCTTCGCGCCGGCCGCCGGCGCTGCCGGCGACGCCCCCGCCAAGCTCAAGGTCGAGGGCGCCTACCTGTACGTCGACCACCTGGCCGCCAGCGACCAGGACTTCGTCCGCGTCGTGTTCCAGACCGCCGACCCGCTGGACCGCCGCTACGACGGCGCGATCCGCGCGGGCGTGAAGATCGAGGGCGTCGCCTCGTCGATCGCCTCGGTCAAGCGCGGCGGCACGTGCTACACGGGCGCGACGCAGATCCGCGGCGGCCGCATCGCGACGATCGATGCGGACGGCGACGTCGTGCGGCGCAAGCCGAAGGTCGGCGGGAAGTACGCCGTGCAGTTCTCCACCCGCGACGGCCAGAAGGTCACCCGGACGCTGACCCTGCGCGCCGAGCGCAAGGGCGACGACTCCGGCAAGCCGCTGGGCTGCTGACGCGCCACGTCGCCCCTCGCCCGGACCCCTGCTGCTGCACGGGCCGGGCGAAGGGGCGATGATGCGCGCCATGAAGGGTCTGATGCAGGACGTCCCGCTGACGCTCGTGCAGGCGTTCACCCGCGCCGAGCGCCTCTTCTCCGACAAGCAGGTCGTCACCGCGACGCCCGCCGGCCGCGAGCGCACGACCTACGGCGCCTGGGCCGAGCGGACCCGCCGCCTGGCCGGCGTGCTCGACGACCTCGGCGTGAGCGCGGACGGCCGCGTCGGCACGTTCGGGTGGAACACCGCCCGCCACCTCGAGCTGTACTTCGCGGCCCCGTGCTCGGGCCGCGTCCTGCACACGCTCAACATCCGCCTCTTCCCCGAGGACGTCGTCTACATCGCCAACCACGCCGAGGACGAGGTCGTCTTCGTCGACCGCTCGCTGCTGCCGCTGCTCTCCCCCCTGCTCGACCAGCTCGAGACCGTCCGCCACGTCGTGGTCATGGACGACGGCGCCGAGCACGACGTGCCCGACGACCCGCGCGTGCGCGACTACGAGGAGCTGCTGGCGGCCGCCACGCCGGTCGACGGCTTCACGGTCTCCGACGAGGACGCCGCGGCGGCCATGTGCTACACGAGCGGCACGACCGGCCACCCGAAGGGGGTCGTCTACTCGCACCGCTCGATGACGCTGCACGCGGTGGCGACGATGTTCGCCGACACCTTCGGGCTCTCCGAGCACGACACGATCCTGCCGGTGGTGCCCATGTTCCACGCCAACGCCTGGGGCCTCGCGCACGCCGCGGTCATGGCCGGCGCGAACCTCGTCCTGCCGGGCCCCGACCTCTCGCCCGGCGCGCTGGCGCCGCTGATCGAGGAGGAGCACGTGACGCTCGCGGCCGGCGTCCCCACGATCTGGATGGGCGTGCTGCCCGAGCTCGAGGGCCGCGACACCAGCGCGCTGGCGCGCATCGTCTGCGGCGGCTCCGCCGTCCCCAAGGCGCTGTCGGAGGCCTACCGGGAGAAGACCGGCCGCCCGATGCTGCAGGCCTGGGGCATGACCGAGACCAGCCCGATCGGCTCGGTCGCCCGCATCAAGTCCACGCTCGAGGAGCGGCCCGAGGACGAGCTCGCCGACCTGCGCGCGTCCATCGGGCTCATCGCCCCGCTCGTGGACTGCCGGATCGTCGAGACCGGCGGCACCGAGGTCCTGCCGTGGGACGGCAAGGCCCAGGGCGAGCTGCAGGTCCGCGGCCCGTGGATCGCCAAGGCCTACTACAACGACGACCGCTCGTCGCAGTCGTTCACCGACGACGGCTGGCTGCGCACCGGCGACGTGGCCACCATCGACCCCGAGGGCTACATCCGCCTGGTCGACCGCACCAAGGACGTCATCAAGTCCGGCGGCGAGTGGATCTCCTCGGTCGAGCTCGAGAACGAGATCATGGCCGACGACCGCGTCGCCGAGGCGGCCGTCATCGGCGTCCCCGACGAGAAGTGGGGCGAGCGGCCGCTGGCCTGCGTCGTGCCGGCCGAGGGCGCCGAGATCTCCCCCGACGACGTGCGCGCGTTCCTCGAGGGCCGGGTGGCGAAGTGGTGGATCCCGGAGCGGATCGAGCTGATCGACGAGGTCCCGAAGACGAGCGTCGGGAAGTTCTCCAAGAAGACGCTGCGGGAGCGGTTCGTCGCCGAGGGAGCGCCCTCCGGCGGGCGCTAGCTTGGTCGCGTGGCCGAAGACCGTCACGACACCTCCCCCGTCGAGCACGAGATCGCCCGGCGCGTCGAGACCCCGCATCCGGTCGGGCGGCTCTCGGAGTCCTCGCTGCAGCGCGAGCGCTCGATCGAGTCCTACCTGCGCTCGGGCGTCATGCCGCGCTACATGGAGCGGCTGCGCGACATCCACCGCCAGACCGAGCAGCACAAGCGCGACCTGGCGTGGGAGCGCGATGCGCTCCGGGCCGAGCACCCCGGCGACCCCGAGGGCTTCGCGCGCGCGTGGCGGGCGCGGGTGCAGCGCTGGTCCTTCGCGGAGACCAACGAGCTCATCCGCACCCACAACGAGTGGTACCCGGTCGAGCGCCAGCTGCCGATGGACCCGCGGACGCGCGACTACGTGCTCGTCGCCGGCCGCTCGTACCGGCGCGAGGAGCTCACCCCGGAGTGGGCCCTGCGCCTGTTCCCGGCCTGAGCGTGTCGCGCAGCGCCTCCAGGCTCGTGTAGCGCGGCTTCCAGCCGAGCTCGCGCTTGGCCTTGGAGGCGTCCATGATCGACGGGTGGCTGACCGCCTCGACCCACTCGGTCATCGGCGGGACGAAGCCGGGCAGCGGCACCTTGGAGGCCGCGCGCGCGGCGGCGTGGCCGAGGCGGGCGGGCAGCGGGATCGGCAGCAGGCCGGCCTCGCGCGCGACGTCCGCGCCGGTCAGCACGCCGTCGCCGGTGATGTTGTAGGCCCCGGGCGGGCCCGCGCCGACGATGCACAGCAGGAACGCCTGGCCGACGTCCTCCTCGTGGATGAACTGCACGGGCAGCGCGGGCACCGGCGCGGGGATCGGGACCGGCAGGCTCGTCATCGCACCGCCGAGGCGGCCGGCGAGCGGCGCCAGCGGGCCGGGCAGCACCTGCTTGGCGCCCAGCGTGTGCGGGCCGAGGACGATCGGCGGGCGCAGCAGGTACATGCCGAGCTTCGGGTGCGCGGCCGCCTCCTCCTCGAGCAGGTGCTCGATCTCGGCCTTCTCCTGGGCGTAGAAGAGCCGGTCGGCGGGCCGCACCGGCCACTCCTCGGTCATCCCCGTGGGGTTGTCGGCGTGGAACCCGTAGGCGGCGACCGACGAGGCGTACACGAACCGCTTCGCGCGGGCGGCGGCCGCGGCGCGGAAGGCGTTGAGCGTGCCCTCGACGTTGATGGCGCGCGTCGTCTCGCGCGAGGCGTTGCCGGTGATCAGGAACGCCAGGTGGACGACGACGTCGGCGCCCGCGAAGGCCTCGCGCAGCGCGTCCGGGTCGCGCACGTCGCCCTGGCGGTACTCCATCTTCGACCAGCCGTGCTCGGCGGGGTCGAACGGGCGGCGGGCGATGCCCACGACGCGGCCGATGCGGTCGTCGGCCTCCAGCAGCGGCACCAGCCCGAAGCCGAAGGTGCCGGTGGGCCCGGTGACGGCGACGGTGAGGGGCTTGCGCTTGGCCGGGGGCATGGCCGTGCTCCTACCCGCCGCCGCCGCCCGCCATCGCGATGCCGGCGGGCTTCACGGTCACCGTCCCGGAGTCGAAGAACCCGTCGCCGCCGTCGGAGACCTCGCCGGTGATGGCCTGCGTGCCCCCGGCGTACGGCACCTGGAACGCGAGCGGCCCGGTGTTCAGCAGCGCCGTCAGCGGCATGCCCGGGACGGGCGGCGGGTCGGGGTCGTCCTTGCCGTCGGGCTCGCAGTCGATCGACGCGGTGGCGCTGTCGTTGCCCTGCGGGCCCCAGACGACGTTGAGCAGGCCGCCGCCGGCGTCGGTGATCGTCACCGACCACGGGACCTCCGGCGCGACCGGGTCGATCAGCGGGCACTTCGGCGTCTTCGAGCTGTAGGTCAGGCCCTCCCAGCGCAGCGGCCCCACCGCCCGCCAGGCGCCCTCGCCGATCCTGGTGGCCTTGAGCACCGCGTGGATCTCGCCCGCGCCCTGGTGCGTGGCGAAGTTCCCGCGGCCGCCGACGTCGAGCCGGACCTCGTAGACGTCGCTGAGCTTGCACAGCTCCTCGTTGACGCGCTTGGCGATCGCGTCGTAGTCCTCGAAGACCGTGTCGGGGCGCAGCGTGCCGGTCGTCGAGGAGCCGATCGGCGCGCCGGTCCGGGCGTCGACGAACGAGATGGTCACCTGCAGGCCGCCGCCCGGCGCGTCGGCGACGAGGCCCTGGACGGCGACGTCCTCCAGGACGAAGTTGCGCTCGAGCCGCGTCGACGGGTCGACGTAGGGCGACTGCTGGAACTCGAGCTCCTTGATGGCGTCCGCGCGGCGCTCGATCTCGACGACCGTGCCGCCGCACCGCTCGTGGAAGTCGCCGCCGACCACGTCGGTGATCAGCAGGTCGTCGAGGCCGTTCTTCAGCATGGCGAAGTCGGCGTCGCGCGAGGTGCCGGTGAACGGGTGGATGCCGACCGCGACGCTGCCCGGCGTCATCTGGCCCTTCTCCTGGACGAACGCCGCGCGCGCCTTCTTGCGCTTCTTCTTCTTCTTCTTGGCCTTGAGCGACGCCTTCTTGCGCTGCTGGCCGGCCTTGAGCGTGACCCCGAGGCGCACCTGCGCCGGCCGCGCGCCGGGCCGCACGACGGTGCCGACCACCACGTACTGGCCCGCCGGGAGCTTCAGCGAGAACGCGCCGGTGCGGGAGACGGGCCGCGCGGCGACCAGCGTTCCGGTCGCGCGGTCGATGGCCCGCACGTCGGCCTGCGCGCCCTTGGGCACCTTCACACCCAGCGTGCCCGCGAACGTCCCCGGCCTGGGCGTCGCAGCCGCGACCGGGCCGGCGAGGACGGCGAGCAGCAAGGCCGCGGCGAGCGGCGCGAGCGAGCGGCGCATGCGCGGACCCTACCGGTCGCACCGTCCGCCGCCGGACATCCGGGGCCAGGCCCCCAACGTCCGCCGCCGGACAACTGGGGCCAGGCCCCCAACACCAGCTTCATGAAGGGGCCTGGCCCCCAACACGAGCTTCATGAAGGGGCCTGGCCCCCAACGCGAGCTTCATGAAGGGCCTGGCCCCCGACGTGGGGTGACGTCGAGCGGTCAGCCGCGGTACGGGCGCAGGCGCAGCAGCCAGCCGGGCACCGCGGCGCGGTAGCGCGCGTAGTCGGCGCCGAAGCGGCGCGCGAGCAGCGGCTCCTCGCGGAGGTGGTGCAGCGCCGCCATCGCGGCGGCGTACACGGCGGCCGCGACGAGGAGGATCCACCGGCCCAGCAGGAGGCCCTGGCCGGCGATCGCGGCGGTCGTGGCCACGTACATGGGGTTGCGGACGTGGCGGTAAGGCGCCGGTGACGACGAGCTCGGTCGGCGGCGCCAGCGGCGAGGGCGTTCCGCGGCCCTCGCGGGCGAAGCGCACGAAGGCGTCGACGACGACGGCGAGCCCGGCCGCGAGCAGGAGCGCGCCGAGCACGCGCACGGCCGCCGGCCACCCGTCGTGGGCGTCCCAGCCGGTGAGCAGGAACGGGCCGACCCCGATCTCGAGCACCGGCCCGGCGAGGAAGAACGCCAGGCCCCCGAGCAGCGGGACGCGGGCGGCCATCAGCCGGTGACGGTCAGGACGACCGCGGCGGCCGCCGCGTAGGCGACCGCGAGGACGAGCAGGCCGCCGGCCATCGTCTGCAGCAGGCGGTCGTCGTCGGTGAGGGCCTGGCCGGCCAGCCGCGCCTGGGTGCGGCGGTGCAGCAGCCAGGCGGCCCCCGCCACGACCACGAGCACGAGCCACGGCGCCAGCGTCCCCGCGAGGAGCACGGTGCCGAGGAGGGCC
>JACRMD010000205.1 GCA_016215085.1 Solirubrobacterales bacterium
CCGGCCCCGGTCGTCGACGTGGCCGCCCAGGCCGAGGCCGCGCGCGCCGCGGCCCAGGAGGCCGGGTTCCAGGCCGGCCTCGAGGAGGGCCGCGCCCAGCTGCTCCCCGCGCTGGAGGCGCTGCACGCCGCCGCCGCGGCGCTGCACGCCGAGCGCGCCCGTGTCGCCGACGGCGCCGAGCGCGCGGCGGTCGAGCTCGGCCTGCGCATCGCCGAGCAGGCGCTGGCGGGCGCGATCGAGGCCCAGCCCGAGCGCGTCGTGGACGTCGTGCGCGGCGCCCTGCGCCGCCTGGTCGAGCGCGAGCGCGTGACGATCCTCGTGCACCCCGACGACCTCGACCTCGTGCGCGAGGCCGCCGACGGCCTCGTCGGCGAGCTGGGCGGCATCGAGAGCTGCGAGGTCCAGGCCGAGCGCCGCGTCGCCCGCGGCGGCGCCGTGGTGCGCACGGTCGAGGGCGAGGTCGACGCGACGCTCGTCACCAAGCTGCAGCGGGCGCGCGAGGTCCTCGTCGAGGAGCTCGCCCAGGCGGCGCCGGAGCCGCCCGTCGCGTCGAGCTCCACCACGACCAGCCACGTGCTCGGTGCCTGAGGCCCTCGTCGAGCGCCTCGGCCGGCTGGGCGCCGCCGTGGCGCGCGCCGACCTGCACCGCCGGCACGGCCGCGTCAGCGACCTCATCGGGCTGATCGTCGAGGCCACCGGCCTGGAGGCCGAGGTCGGCGAGGTCTGCGACGTGCGCGTCGGGCGCAACCGCGACGGCGGCTGGGAGACGATCCCGGCCGAGGTCGTCGGGTTCCGCTCCGGCCAGACGCTGCTCATGCCGCTCGGCGAGATGCACGGCATCGGCCCCGGCGACGTGGTCACCGCCACGGGTCGGCAGGTCTCCGTGGCCGTCGGCGACCACCTGCTCGGGCGCGTCCTGGACGGGCTGGGCAACCCGATCGACGGCGGCCCGCCGCTGGACGGCTCGCCGGTGCGGCCGATCGTCGCGTCGCCGCCCTCCCCGCTCGAGCGCCCCCGCATCGAGGACCGCGTGACGCTCGGCGTCCGCGCGCTCGACACGCTCGTCCCCTGCGGCCGCGGCCAGCGCCTGGGCATCTTCGCCGGCTCGGGCGTGGGCAAGTCGTCGCTGCTGGGCATGATCGCCCGCTCCACGTCGGCCGACGTCAACGTCATCTGCCTGGTCGGCGAGCGCGGCCGCGAGGTCCGGGAGTTCATCGACCGCGACCTCGGCCCGGCGCTGGAGCGCTCGATCGTCGTCGTCGCCACCTCCGACCAGCCCGCGCTCGTGCGCATCAAGGCGGCGCTGACGGCGACCACCATCGCCGAGCACTTCCGCGACCGCGGCGCCGACGTCATGTTGATGATGGACTCGGTCACGCGCTTCGCGATGGCCCAGCGCGAGGTCGGCCTGGCGATCGGCGAGCCGCCCGCCACGCGCGGCTACACGCCGTCGGTCTTCGCGCTGCTGCCGAAGCTGCTGGAGCGCTCGGGCACGAGCCGCCACGGGTCCATCACCGGTCTGTACACCGTGCTCGTCGACGGCGACGACATGAACGAGCCGATCGCCGACGCGGTCCGCTCGATCCTCGACGGCCACGTCGTCCTCACGCGCGAGCTCGCGCACGCCGGCCACTACCCGGCGGTCGACGTGCTGCAGAGCGTCTCGCGCCTGGAGCGCGAGATCGCGGCGCCGCCGGTGCTCGACGGCGCGCGGCGGCTGCGCTCGCTGCTGGCCGCCTTCCGCGACAAGCGCGACCTCATCGCCATCGGCGCGTACGAGCGCGGGTCGGACCCGCTGACCGACGCGGCGATCGACCTCAAGGACGGCATCGACGGCTTCCTGCGCCAGCACGTCGAGGAGGCGGTGCCGGCCCCGGACGCCGACGACCTCCTGCTCGCGACGCTCGGCATGCCCGCCGCGGGCCTGCCCGCGGAGCTCGGCGAGGGCGAGCTCGTCCTCGAGGACGCGGGCGTCGACGCGCTCGCGGCCGAGCTCACCGCGTCCGTGCCGGAGCCGCCGGCGCTGGCCACCGGGCCCTCGGCGATCCCGCCGCTGCACCTGTCGGTCTAGCGCTGGCACCGGACGCGCCCGCCCGTCAGACTCCTGCGGCCATGCAGCCGCAGCTCCCGCCCGGCCCCCGCCTGCCCACGGTCCTGCAGACCCTCGGCTGGTGGACGCGCACGCCGACGTACCTCGAGCGCCTGCGGCGCCGGTACGGGTCGCGGTTCACGATGCACCTGCTCGGGCAGCCGCCGTTCGTGGTCCTCTCGGATCCGGCCGACCTGCGGGAGCTGTTCACCGCGCCGCCCGACGTGCTGCACCCCGGGGAGGGCGCCCGGCTGCTCGAGCCGGTCGTGGGGCCCAACTCGGTGATCCTGCTCGACGAGGACGCGCACCTCGAGCAGCGGCGGCTGCTGCTGCCCGCCTTCCACGGCGACCGCATGCAGCGGCTGCTCGGGCTCATGGAGGAGCTCACCGAGCGCGAGGTCGGCTCGTGGCCGGCGGGCGAGCCGGTCGCCCTGCACCCGCGGCTGCAGAAGCTGACGCTCGAGATCATCCTGCGCGCGGTGTTCGGGCTCGACGAGGGCCCGCGGCTCGAGCGGCTGCGCGGGCTGCTCACCGGGATCCTGGCGTTCGGCGAGAGCCCGGTGTCGATGCTGCCCGCCGCGCAGCGGGTCCTGAGCGGCCGCGGCCGGCTCGGGCGCTTCGAGCGCGACCGGGACGCGGTCGACGCCGAGCTCTTCGCGCTGATGGCCGAGCGCCGCGGCGAGGACGCCGAGCGCGACGACGTGCTGGCCATGCTGCTCGCGGCGGAGCACGACGACGGCTCGCCCATGTCCGACGCCGAGATC
>JACRMD010000206.1:0-3858 GCA_016215085.1 Solirubrobacterales bacterium
TCGGGCCGGAAGGTCATGACGCCCTCGTGGTCCCTCAGCGGCGAGCCCTTGGTGATGCGGTAGCGGATGAGCTCGTTCTCCACCACCTCGGTCGTCGTCTCGACGAAGGGCGGGCCGGCGAGGACGCGCATCTGGCGGGCGGAGCCGACGCCGTTGCGCGTGCCGTCGGTGCCGTCGTTGAGGCGCTTGACCTTCGCGCCGAAGAGGCCCTCCAGGTTCTCGTGCTCGGCGAGGTAGGCGAAGACGCGCTCGGGCGGCAGGGCGAAGTGGCGGTCCACGACGACGGTCTGCATGGCGGCGCATCCAACCACATGCGCCGCCGGATCAGCGCTGCAGGGTGACCTTGCGCGTCGCCGTCTGCGCCGCGCCGCCCGCGGTCGGCACCGCCGCGACCGTCACCGTGACCACGAGCTTGCGCGCCTTGCGCAGCTTGCGGGCGGTCGCGGCCGACGGCTTGAGCTTCAGGGCGAAGGCCCCGGTGGCGGTCGTCGCCGCGCGGGCGAAGGTGCGCGCGACGCGGTAGCGCTTCGCGCCGGCGGCGCCGAGCTTCGCCACGGCGGTGACCTTGGCGGGTGCCGCGACGCTGCCGGCGAACGTGAAGCCCTTCGCGACGGTGCCCTTGGGCGCCGCCCCGAGCGTGATGGCGGGGACGGCGGGCGTCGCGGGCGCGGCGGCGGCCGTCTTCGCCGTCCAGGCGAACTCCTTCATGCACGACGTCAGCCCCGAGAAGATCGAGAACTTCGACATGCGGGCGATGACCTTGCCGCTCGCCTCGCCGGCGGACGCGAACGTGCCGCTGACCTCGAGCCGCGGCAGCGCGTCGTCGTCGTTGCCGGCGATCGTGCCGCCCGTCACCGGGATCGGCGTCTTGGACGCCAGCGCCGCGATCTCCACCCCGCCGTCGGGGCCCACGCAGGTCAGCGCCGTCGAGGACAGGATGTCCGTGATCGCGGCGCCGTCGGGCGCGACCTTGAACGAGAACGGGCTGCCGGACTCGGTCGTGCCCTCGTACGTGGCGCCCGGCACCGGGTCGGCGGCGAGCGCCGCGGCCGGGGTGAGCAGGAGCGCCGCGAGGGCGGCCAGGAGCGGGGTGCGCGCGGGCATCGCGCACCCAACGGACGACGGTCCGGCTTCCTGGCAGGCGGCGTCGGTGCGCGGACCCGCTACGAGTCGCGCGGCACGAGGCGCACCTTCGGCGGCATCGGCGCGGGCTTGCGCGGCGGGACGTCGGCCGGGCGCAGCCGGACCTGCTGGCCGTCGCGCTCGATCGGCCAGCCGGCGAGCTCGACCTCGTAGACCGCCTGCGCGGGCATGTGCACGCCCTCGGCGCGGAGGTCGGCCAGCGAGGTCCACGACGGGCCGTTGCTCTGGAGGTAGGCGAGCGCGTGGCGGCCGTCCTCGGTGGTGGGCCGGCGCCCCTGCGTGCTCACTTGTCGAGCTCCGCGATCAGGACGTCGGCGCCGGGGGCGATGTCGGGCCCCACCCGCCCGAGCAGCTCGCGCCAGCCGGGCTGCAGCTCGATCGCGCGGCGCACGCGCTCCAGGCCGGTCTCGCGGTCGCCCGCCCGGAAGGCGGACACGCCGGCCCAGAACAGCAGCTCGTGGTTGCCGGGCGCGAGCTCGGCGGCGCGGCGGTAGCGCTCGCCGGCCTCGTCGAGGCGGCCCTCGCCGGTCAGGTCGTCGCCTTCGGTGGCCAAGGTGTACGCGTCGTGCAGGGTCAGCAGGCGCTCGAGCTCGTCGAGCGGGTCGGCGTGGTCTTCCACGCGCAGCTCGACGGTCCTCTGCCACGGCTCGCCGCTCGCGGGCACGACCACCACCGCGGCCGACTGCCGGCCGCGGACGTCGCCGCCGGCCTCCTCGGCCCCGCGCAGCGCGGCCAGCAGCCGGCGGGCGAGCGGGCCGTCGGCCTCGGGGAGGCGCCGGGCCCTCATCGGCCACCCCTCGCCGTCGCGGGCCATCATGTTGGCCTGCGCGCTGAAGTCCGTCCCGGCCTCGTGCCCGGCGAAGGCGATGCAGCCCTCGCCGGTGTGCACGGCCGGCGTCCCCCGGGCGCCGATGACCGCGACCTGCCGGTACTTCGCCGCCTCGTCGGCCGCGAGCAGCGCGTCCAGCGCCGCCTGTGGCTCCTCGCCCGCCGCCAGCCGGTCCAGCAGCCGCGGGCCGTAGGCCGGCTCGGCGATCGACTGCGTCGCGACGGCGCCCACGCCGGGCCGCGCCCAGCTGACGATCGACCCGACCGAGAACCAGTGGGACTGCACCGCGACGCCGAGCTCCCCCGTGTCGGGATCGCGTGCGACGATCGAGTACGTGCCTCGGCGGACCATCCCAGCACCGTACACACGGATCCTGGACGGCGTCCGCGCGATCCCCGAGGGGTTCGTCCGCACCTACGGCGACCTCTCCCCCGGCGCGCCGCGCCTGACCGGCACCGTCCTGCGGCACCACGGCGACGGCGTCCCGTGGTGGCGCGTGGTGCGCGCCGACGGGTCGCTGGCCAAGGGCGAGCGGCAGCGCGCCCACCTCGAGACCGAGGGCGTCCCCTTCCGCGGCGACCGGGTCGACCTCGACGTCGCTAGGTTGCCCGACGATGTGGCTCCAGCGTGAGATCGAGCTCCGGCCGCGCCCGCGCGGCTTCCACCTGGTCACCGACGAGGTGGTCGACGCGCTGCAGCCGGAGCTGCGCGACGTCGGCGTCGGGCTCCTGCACGTCCACATCCTCCACACGTCGGCGTCGCTGACGCTCAACGAGAACGCGTCGCCCGACGTGCGGCGCGACTTCGAGACGTGGGTCGACCACGCGGTGCCCGAGGACTTCGCGTGGACGCACACGCTCGAGGGCGCCGACGACATGCCCGCCCACGTCAAGGCCTCCATCATGGGCCCGTCGCTCACGCTGCCGGTCGCCCGCGGCCGGCTCGCGCTTGGCACGTGGCAGGGCATCTACCTCTGCGAGCACCGCGACCGCGGCGGCGCGCGCTCGCTGGTGGCGACGCTCAACGGCGAGCGCGCCTGACCGCCCGCAGCTCGGCGATGTCCTCGGGGACGACGCGCGTGCGCGTCGCCAGCAGGTCGGGCTCCAGGCGCCGGCGCACGAGCTCGCCGCCGACCGCGTCGACGCGCACCGCCGCCGCGCCCGGCCGCGCGCTGACGCAGCGCACGCACTCCGTGCCGCGGAAGACGAGGCCGACGCCGTCGTCGGCCGCCCAGCCGCCGGGCAGGCCGCCGGCGCGGACGGCCTCGAGGTAGATCGGCAGCCGCTCGGGCTCGCCGTCGGCGTGGACGCTGAGCGAGTCGGGCAGGAAGCCGAGGCCGGCGACCGGCTCGGGCGGCCCGCCGCTGCGGGTGACGCCGCCGGTGAACCAGCACATCGCGCCCGCGCTCAGCCCGGCCAGCAGCACGCCGCGCTCCCACGCCTCGCGCAGGACGTCGTCGAGGCCGTGCGCGCGCCAGATCGCCAGCAGGTTCTTCAGCGAGCCGCCGCCGACGTAGACCGCGTCGTGGCCGCAGACGATCTCGCGCAACGTGCGGTGGTCGCCGTGGCGGCGGAACAGGGAGAGCACCGTCGCGTTCTGGCAGCGGTGGCCGAAGACGTCGCGGAACGCGGCGGCCTGGGCCTCGGGGTCGCCGCTGGCGGTGGGCAGGAAGAGCAGGCGCGGCTCGCGCCGGCCGGTGAGCTCGAGCACGAGCTCGTCCAGCGGCGGGTCGCCCGGCGCGGAGGTGAAGCCGCCGCCGCCCAGGGCGAGGATCGTCGGCTCGCGCCCGCTCACGCGGCCATCGCCGGCTCTCCGAGGTAGTGCGTGGTCAGCGGCACCTCGCCGTCGGGCGTGACGCGGAAGGCGCGGGCGGACGGCCGCGAGGC
>JACRMD010000206.1:3865-7750 GCA_016215085.1 Solirubrobacterales bacterium
GCCGGCGGCGATGGACGCGCGGAACGCCTCGCCGCGCGACGGCTCGCCGTCGTAGTGCACGCAGTTGGAGTGCGGCAGCAGCCCGAGCCCGCGGACGATCTGCGGCGGGCCGTGGAACGCGGTCACCGACTCGGCGAACCAGCACAGCGACCCGGCGGAGAGGCCGCAGAGGATCGTCCCCGAGCGCCACGCCCGGCGCAGGATCGCGTCCAGGCCGTGCGCCCGCCAGGTGCCCAGGAGCGAGAGCACGCTGCCGCCGCCGACGTAGACGAGGTCCTGCTCGACGAGGTGGCGCTCGAGGTCGCCCTCCACGGCGCCTCCGCCCTTGTCCCTCCGGAACAGCGAGACGTGGCTCGCCGCGCACCGGCCCGCGAACTCGCGGTAGAACCGCACCACGTAGTGGTCGGCGTCACCCGACGCGGTCGGGATGAAGCACACCCTCGGGTGCTCCTTCCCGGTCGTCTCGAGGACGTAGTCGTCCAGCAGCGGGTTGCCGGCCTCCATCGAGAAGCCGCCACCACCGAAGGCCACGATCTGGGGCGGGCGCGTCATGCCGGGATCCTGCCCGCCGGCACGTTCCTCGTCGTCGTGCGCGCGGTCGGAACCTGCTGTACCGCCGGTCCTAGGCGCGGAGCATCGCCGCGTCGAAGGCGGCCTGGAGCGCCAGGCCGGCGGCGGCGACCGCGACGACGATCGTGCCGGTGCCCTCCGTGGCGCCGGTCGCCAGCCAGACGAGCAGGGCCACCGCGCCGGCGACGTCGAGGACGGCGGCCCAAGCGACCGCGGCACGGGTCCGCGAGCGCACGAGCGCCACCGCCGCCGCGAGCAGCACGAGCGCGGCGACGACGCCCGCGCCCGGCGGGTCCGGCCGCGGCACGCCGAAGGTCTCCCAGGGCGTCGCCCACGGCGCCAGCGCGAGCGCCACGGCGAGCGCCGTCCACCCGGCCGCGTCCTGCAGCCGGGCGGCGGTCAGCCGGTCCTGGGTCAGCGGCCCTGCCAGACCGGGTCGCGCTTCTCCTTGAAGGCCGTCGCGCCCTCCTTGGCGTCCTCGGAGCCGAAGACGGGGCCGCTGATCGCGCCCTGCTTCTCCCACATGTCGCCCGAGGACCAGTCGAACTGCTCCTGCAGGATCTGCTTGGACGCCGCGGTGGCCAGCGGGCCGTTCTTCGCGATCGCCGCGGCGAGCGCGAGCGCCTCGTCGAGCACCGTGCCGGGCTCCGCGAGCCGGTTGACGACGCCGAACTCGTGGAAGCGCTCGGCCGGCATCGGGTCGCCGGTGAGCGCCAGCTCCATGACCACGTGGTAGGGCATGCGGCGCGGCAGGCGCAGCAGCGCGCCGCCGGCGGCGACGAGCGAGCGCTTGGCCTCGGGGATGCCGAGCTTGGCGCCCTTGGCCGCGACGACCAGGTCGCACGCGAGCGCGCCCTCGAAGGGCGATCAGCGGCTTGCGCGACGCCTGCTGGGCGATGCCGGCGAACCCGCGCGTCGGGTGCCACGGCGACTCGCCCTTGACGAACGCGCCGAGGTCCATGCCCGCGCAGAAGAACTTGTCGCCGCCGGTGAGGATGCCGACGGAGAGCTCGTCGTCGGCGTCGAGCTCGTCCAGCGCGGCGCCGACGCCCTCGGCGATCGCGGAGTTGACCGCGTTGCGCACCTCGGGGTGGTTGAGGGTGATGACCAGGACGCCGTCCCGGCGCTCGGTGAGAACCGCAGGCTCTTCGCTCATGGCGCGGCACTCTAGGCGGCGATCAGCCCTCGACGTGCCCCGCCACCGCCATGAGGGCGAAGAGCGCCGCCATGCCGGCGACCACGATGCCGATGATCACGTCCTCCATGGGAGGCATCGTCCTCCCGGGTGCTCAACGCCCGGTGAAGGGCACCTGAGGAGTTCCTCAGCGCGTCAGGCGAAGAGCGTGAGCTCGGGCTCGCGCTCGCCCCGCAGCACCGCGAGGTCGACCTCGACGCAGCGCAGTCCCCGCGACTCGGCGAGCACCCGTGCCTGCGGCTTGATCGACTGCGCGGCCAGCACGCCGCGGACCTCGGCCATCGCCGGGTCCTCGCGCAGCCGCTCGAGGTAGCGGCACAGCTGCTCGACGGCCTCGATCGTCGCGACGCGCTTGATCTCGACCGCGATCCAGCCGTCCTCGTCGTCGCGGCACATGAGGTCGACCGGGCCGATGTCGGTCGGCCACTCGCGCCGCACGAGCCGGAAGCCCTCGCCGCACCAGTGCGGCTGCTCGGCCAGCAGCTCCTGCAGGTGCGCCTCGACCCCGTCCTTCTCCAGCGCGGCCGCCTCGCCCATGTCGTGCTCGACGTCGGAGAGCACCTCGGCGATCCGGATGTCCAGCCGGTCCTCGGTCGCGCCCGCGCGCTTGCGAACGACCAGCAGCCCCTCGGCCTCCTCGATGACCGTCGGCGGCGTCATCCAGTTCTGCGGCTTGTAGCCCCCGGTGTCGGCGTGGACCATCACCGACCCGTCGGACTTGACCATGATGAGCCGCAGCGCCTCGGGCAGCAGGGCGTCCAGGCGGCCCGAGTAGCGGACCTCGCAGCGGGCGACGATCAACCGCATGGTTCGGAACCGTACGGGTCGGCCCGGACGGCGGCGGCGCGCCCGGGCCTTTCGGCCGGGGCGCGCCGATCCGCGCTAGGGCTGCGTCGCCTGCAGCCCGCCGAGCAGCGAGGCGATGCTCGTGAGCGTCGCCGCCAGCTGCTGGACGTTGCCGGTCAGCTGCGAGAGCAGGCCGTTCTGGTTGAGCAGGTTGGTGACCCCGCAGAGCAGGTCGCCGAGGAGCCCGGCGCCCTGGACGGCCGTCACGTCGACGACGATCGGCTGGTTGGCCTGCGCCCCGCCGCCGAGCGTGACGCGGAGGCCGAGCAGGTTGAGGTTGACCGGTGCGAGCACGAGGTGCACCAGGGTGCACCCGGTCGCAGGCAGCTGGGCGGCGCGCGCGCCGGCCGGGCCGGTCAGCGTGGCCGGCATCATCACGTTGCTGCGCGTGACCCGGCGCCCCTTGAGCTTGCCCTTGAGCGTGCCGACGGCGTACGCCTTGTCGCCGCGGGCGACGAAGCGGCGGATGCCGTAGGTGCCGGTGAACTTCTTGCCGTTCTTGGCCACGCCGGCGATGGGCAGCGTGTAGATCGGCTGCGCGGCCGCCGGCGTCTTGGCCGCGGTCGCGGTGGTGGCGGCGCCGGCGGCGGGAACACCGGCAGCACCTACTGCAGCACTCGCCACCAGGGCGGCGAGCGCCATGCGAAGTCGCGTCATGGATCCTCCTATCGGGATGGAACGGGGTGCAAACGCGTGCCTCCGGGGTCCCGCCGCCGGCGCGAATTCCATGCGCGCGCCCAGGCCCCGCCGTCCTCGTCGGTACGGCCGGAAAGGCGTGCTTCGGTCGGGCGGTCGTCGCGCCCGCAACCGGCGCGTCATCGCGCCGCGCAGCGGAGCGGAGCACCGACGTGCCGGCCAGCCGCAGCAGCGCCCGCCGAGCTCTTCCAGAAGGACCGCGAGGCCTGGTCAAGGCGGACGCCGCCGGCTAGTAGGGCTGGTCGTGCACGCCGGCCGTGCGCAGCTGCACGTCGCGGTCGCGCGGTCCCAGGCCGAAGCGGGGCTCGGGCGGCGCGTCGCCGCCGAGCCAGCGCTCGAGCTCCTCGGCCAGCGCGGGACCGTGCTTGAAGGCGTGGCCGGAGCCGCCGCCGACGATCCAGACCGTGCCGGCGTGCTCGGGGTGCGGCGCGACGATGAAGCGCGTGTCGGGCGTCAGCTCGTACTGGCAGACGCGCGTGCCGACGACCGGCGCGCCGGCCAGCGCCGGGAACCGGTGGGCGAGGTACTCGCGGGCGAAGCGCTCGTGCTCGGGGCACACGACGCGCTCGCCGGCCTGC
>JACRMD010000213.1 GCA_016215085.1 Solirubrobacterales bacterium
GCGGTGGCCGAGCTCTTCGACCGCTTCCCGACGCTGCCGGCGGCGGGCGGCTACGAGGCCGCGCCGGACCTGCAGCAGCGCGTGCTGGTCGAGCAGAAGGACACCCACCCGTCCCACCTGCGGATCCTCTACCGCCCCGAGGTCGCCGCCACCGACCTCCGGGCGCGCGCGGCGCTGACGATCTACACGACGCTGCTGGGCGGCTCGATGGGCTCGCGGCTGTTCGACGAGATCCGCGAGCAGCGCGGCCTCTGCTACTCGGTCTGGGCGATGGACCACGCGTTCGCCGACGCGACCGCGCTGCAGCTCGGCGCCGGCCTGGAGTCCGGCAAGACCGCCGAGGCCTACGCGCGCATGCGGGAGACCGTGCGCGAGCTGCCCGCCGAGGGGCCGACCGAGGAGGGGGTCGAGCGCGCCCGCGCGTACGCCGCCGGCCGCCGCGTCCTGGCCTTCGAGAACACCAACGCGGTCGCGCGCCACGCCGCAACGCAGACGATCGTCTACGGCGAGGACGTCGACCCCGACACCGCGATCGCCGCGCTGGACGCCGTGACCTACGACGAGGTCGCCGCGGTCGCGCGGGCGGTGGACCCCGACGCGGTCGCCGTCGCGTGCGTCGGCCCCCACGAGGAGTCGGAGTTCTGAGCCTGCCGCGAAAGCAGGCTCCGGGGCCCCGGTCCTCCTAGGACCAGGACCCCGGAACGCCGGCCGCCGGGGGTGGGGCCGGCCGGCGTAGGCGCGCCTAGATGCGCCAGACCTTCGGTCCCTGGCCGTCGGCGATCGCGTTGCGCGTGTCGACGAGCAGGGACGCCTCGCGCCACAGCGGCTCCTCCAGGAACCGGGTGTGCGGGGTGAGCAGGATGACCGCGTCGGCGTCACGGCAGACCTCGGCGCTCCACTCCACGCCGGTGTGGATGCCGTGGTCGCCGAGGTTGACGACGTCGACCCACGGGTCGACGTACACGGCGTCCGCGCCGCGGTCCAGGAGTCGCTGCATGATGTCCAGCGACGGCGACTCGCGCGTGTCGTGGACGTCGGCCTTGTAGGCCATGCCGAGCAGCACCAGCTTGGAGCCCTTGATCGGCTTGCCGGCGTCGTTGAGCGCGTCGGCGACCTTCTGCACGACGTGGATCGGCATCGACGCGTTGATCTCGTGCGCCGCGTCGATCAGCCGCGCCGAGTAGCCGTACTCGCGCAGGCGCCAGGCCAGGAAGTGCGGGACGACCGGGATGCAGTCGCCGCCGAGACCGGGACCCGGGTAGTGGGGCAGGAAGGCGAAGGGCTTGGTCGCGGCGGCGTCGATGACCTCCCAGGCGCTGACGCCCAGGCGGTCGCACATCAGCGCCAGCTCGTTGGCCAGGCCGATGTTCACCGCGCGGAAGGTGTTCTCGTGGAGCTTGACCAGCTCGGCCGCGGTCGTGCTCGAGACCGGGACGATCTCGTCGACGACCGTCGCGTAGACCTCCTGCGTGCGGCGCAGGCACTCCTCGGTGATGCCGGCCACGACCTTCGGCGTGTTGCGCAGGTGCCAGACCTTGTTGCCCGGGTCCACCCGCTCGGGCGCGTAGCCGACGAAGACGTCCTCGCCGACCTTCAGGCCGCTGGCCTCGAGGATCGGCACGATGACCTGCTCGGTGGTGCCCGGGTAGGTCGTGGACTGCAGCATGATCAGCTGGCCGGGGCGGACGTGCTTGGCGACCGCCTCCGCGGCGCTGACGACGTAGGCGAGGTCCGGCGTGCGGGTCTTCGACAGCGGCGTCGGCACGCAGATCGTCAGCGCGTCGAGGTCTGCGA
>JACRMD010000214.1 GCA_016215085.1 Solirubrobacterales bacterium
CGCGTGCTGCCGGGCGGCGACGGCATCCGCATCCTGGAAAAAGTGCGCGAAATCAGCTCCCTGCCCGTGCTCATGCTCACCAGCCTGAAAAGCGAGGACGACAAGGTGGCCGGCCTGGAGGCGGGCGCCGACGACTACCTGGTCAAGCCGTTCGCGCTCGAGGAGCTGCTCGCGCGGCTGCGGGCGCTGCTGCGGCGCAGCGGGTGGGAGGGCGAGCGCCGGACGCTGCGCTTCGACGACCTCGAGCTCGACCCCGTCGCCCACGAGTGCCGCCGCGGCGAGCGCCGCATCGAGCTCACGCGCACCGAGTTCCTGCTGCTCGAGCTGTTCCTGCACCACCCGCGCCAGGTCCTGACGCGCGACGTCATCTTCGACCGTGTCTGGGGCTACGACTTCGGCCCGGCGTCCAACTCGCTGGAGGTCTACGTGGGCTACCTGCGGCGCAAGACCGAGGCGGCGGGGGAGCCGCGGCTGCTGCACACGGTGCGCGGCGTCGGCTACGTCCTGCGGCAGGCGGGGCGATGACGCTGCGCCGCCGGATCGTGCTCGCGGCGTCCGCGGCGGTCGCGCTGGCGGTCGCGGTCGCCTCGGTCGTCGTCTACACGACGACGCGCGCCGAGCTCCGCGGCCAGGTCGACGACGCGCTGCGCGGCCTGGTGCCCGACGTCCGGCTGCTCGGCGACGGCGAGCGGCTGTTCACCATCAAGGTGCAGCGCTCGGGGGAGGACCGCGCCGTCACGCCGGTGGACCCGCTCGGCGGCCCGACCGGCATCGCCCAGATCGTCACCGGCGACGGCGAGGTGGTGCCGGCGATCGGCGGCGTGCGGATCGGCCGGGACGCGCGAGCGCTGGAGGTGGCCCGGGGCGAGCGCGCGCCGTACTTCCGCGACGCGACGGTCGACGGCACGCACGTGCGCGTCTACACCGCGCGCGGCATCGCCGGCGACGCGATCCAGGTCGCGCGCCCGCTGACCGAGGTCGACGCGTCGCTGTCGCGGCTGCGCGTCGTGCTGCTGCTGGTGACGCTCGGCGGCGTGGGCCTCGCGGGCGGGCTCGGCCTGTGGGTGTCGCGCACGGCGCTGGCGCCCGTGCAGCGGCTCACCGAGACCGCCGAGCACGTCGCCGCGACGCAGGACCTGTCGCGGCGGCTGCCGGCGGGCGCCGACGACGAGCTCGGCCGGCTCGGGTCCTCGTTCAACACCATGCTCGGGGC
>JACRMD010000215.1:0-6277 GCA_016215085.1 Solirubrobacterales bacterium
GCCGCCGGCGCGCAGGCCCTGCGCGAGCTCGGCGTGCCGGCTGGCGGTCGCCGGGTCCAGCGCGACGGCGCGGGCCAGCGCGTCGCGCGCGTCCTGCGTCCGGTCGAGCAGGGCGAGCGCGTCGGCGACCTCGAACCAGGCGTGTGCGTCCTCGCCCGCCGCGTCCGCCGCCGCCCGCACGTCGGCGAGCGCCTCGTCCTCACGGCCGAGCTCGCGCAGCGCCAGGCCGCGCTGCACGCGCGCGGGCGCCGACGGCTCCGCCTCCAGGACCGCGTCGAGCTGCGCCAGCGCGCCCGCGGGGTCGCCGGTCTGCAGCAGCAGGCGCGCGAGTGCGAGGCGCAGCTCCGCGCGCTCGGGCGCGGCGGCCAGCGCGCGCTCCAGCAGCATCGCGGCCAGGGCGGCGTTGCCGGTGCGCGCGAGCACGCGCGCCAGCAGCGCGAGCGCGCGGGGGTCGCCCGGCTCCTCGGCCAGCGCTGCGCGGCAGGCGGACTCGGCGCGGCGCAGCCGCCCGGCCTCGAAGTGCTCGACTGCCTGCTCGAACGCGGCGCCCACGTCGGGCGGGCATGATCGCAGCCCAGCCGGGAAGGACCACACCCGTGGCGGGAGCGCTCCTCAAGCGGATCGACGCGCGCGTCGGCGACGCCGTCGAGGGCCTCCTGCGCCACCACCACGACCGGCGCCTGCGGCGCCTGGGCCACCACGAGGCGCTCGACCGCGACGCCGTCGCGGCGTTCGCCGCCGGCGACCCGCCGCCCCGGCCCGGGTGCCGGCTGCAGGTGCTCGTCGACGGCGCCGAGGCCCTGCCCGCGATGGTCGACGCGCTGCGCGCCGCACGCTCGCACGTCCACATCACCGGCTGGCACCTCGACCCCGCCTTCGAGATGGTCAAGGGCGACGAGCCGGTCGTCGTCGGCCGCCTGCTGGCCGAGCTGGCCGAGCGCGTCGACGTGCGCGTCATGGTGTGGGCCGGCGCCCCGGTGCCGCTCTTCCATCCGACGCGCAAGGAGGTCGAGGCCGACGTCCGCCGGCTCGTGCGCGACACGCGCATCCAGGCCCAGCGCGACCCGCGCGAGCACCCGGTGCACTGCCACCACGAGAAGACCATCCTCGTCGACGACGAGGTCGCCTTCGTGGGCGGCGTCGACCTGACCGGCTTCGCGGGGGACCGCTTCGACACCTCCGGCCACCCGGCGCGGCGGCAGCTCGGCTGGCACGACGTGGCCACGCGGCTGGAGGGCCCCGCCGTGGCGGACGTGGCCGCGCACTTCCGCATGCGCTGGCACGAGGTCACCGGCGAGCTGCTGCCCAAGCCCGCGATGCCCGCGCCGCTGCAGGGCCCCGGCACGAGCACGGTCCAGGTCGTGCGCACGGTCGCCGAGGACATGTACGACGCGCTCCCGCACGGCGACTTCCGGATCCTCGAGGCGTACCTGAAGGCCTTGCGCGGCGCCCGCCGGCTCGTCTACCTCGAGAACCAGTTCCTGTGGTCGCCCGAGGTGGTGGCCGTGCTGGCCGACAAGCTGCGCCGCCCGCCCGACCCCGCCTTCCGGCTCGTCGTCCTGCTGCCCGGCCGCGCCAACAACGGGCAGGAGGACACCAAGGGGCAGGTCGCGCTGCTCGCCGACGCAGACGCCGACGGCGGCGGCGGGCGCTTCCTGGCCGCGACGGTCCGCTCGCTCAGCGAGGGCCGCGCCGACCCGCTGTACGTGCACGCCAAGGTGGGCGTCGTCGACGACCGCTGGCTGACGGTCGGCTCGGCGAACCTCAACAGCCACTCGCTGCTCAACGACACCGAGATGAACGTCGTCACCGACGACGCCGAGTTGGCGCGCGCGACCCGCGAGCGCCTGTGGGCCGAGCACCTCGGGCTGCCGCTCGGCGAGGTCCGCGGCGCCGACCCGGTGGAGCTGGTGGACCGCCGCTGGCTGCCGATCGCCCGCGAACAGCTCGAGCGCCGCGAGTCCGGCCGCCCGCCGACCCACCGGCTGATCGGGCTGCCCGGCGTGTCGCGCCGCTCGATGCGGCTGCTCGGTCCGCTCCAGGAGCTGGTCGACGACACCTAGCGGTTGGGCACGGCGACGAAGCTCACCCCGCCGCCGTAGCCGTTGGCGACGTCGTGGCCCTCGACGAGGATGCGCCGCACCTCGGGCGGGATGCGCACCCGGCGCAGCGTCCGCGTCCACGGCTGCTCGAGCGCGTGGTGGCGGCGGAAGCGGCGCTCGCCGAGGAGGTCGCCGTCGCTGGTCAGCACCCTCCAGCCGTCGGCGAAGCGGAAGCGCGAGTCGTAGGGCGAGGAGACGACGACGCGGACGTCGAAGCGCCCGCCGCCCACGTCGATGACGCGGACGCCGAGCACGTCGGGGAACTGCTTGTCGGTCGGGTCCTGCTCCGGCCAGCGGATGCCGGCGAGGGGGTCGCGCCGGGCGTCGTCTCCGCCGCATGACGCCGCCGCCGCCGACGCGGCCAGCAGCGCGGCGACGGCGAGCCGGTGCGTGCTAGGACCGCCTCGACGCGATCAGCCAGCCGAGCAGCACGCCGGCGGCGAAGCCGGCGACGACGGCGACGGGGATCGGGTTCTCGCGGGCGCGCACCTGGGCGGTGCCGGCCGCGCTCTGCGCGCCGGAGGCCACGGACGCCGGCGTGGCGTCGGCGACCTTCTCCTTGGCGGTCCCGGCGGTGCCCGCGACCTTGCTCTTGGCCTCGTCGACCTTGCCGGTGATGCGCGCCTTGGTCTCCTCGACCTTGTCGTGCGCGCGCGCCTTGACGTCGGCCTTCTCGGCCAGCGCGGCCGCGGTCTCGGCGACCTGCTCGCGCGTGTGCTCGATGTCGCGCCGGATCGCCTCCGGCGTGCGCTCGTCGCCGCTCACCGCCGCGCCGCCTGCACGCTGTCCTTGGTCCACCGGACGTCCTCCTTCACGCTCTGCACGGTCTGCTCAGGCGCCGGCGGCACCGCGCGCTGCGCGCGCGACTTGCCGACGAGGGCGAGCACGCCGGCCACCGCGAACCACACCACGGCGACCACGACGGCCGCAAGCCATCCGGCCAGCACGAGGTCGAGGGCGAGGATCGCCGCGGCGGTCAGCGCGCCCACGCCGAACAGCGCGACGACGCCGGCGCCGCCGAGCAGCCCGGCGCCGATGCCGGCCTGCTTGCCCTTCGCGGTGAGCTCGACCTTGGCGAGCTCGAGCTCCTGGCGGACAAGGGTCGAGACCTGCTGGGAGAGATCGCGCACGAGGTCGCTCGTGGGGCGTTCCCGAAGCTGCTGGTCCATGTCAGGGCGGCTACCCCGCGCGGGTGGCGCCCATGCGGGCGCCGGCGAGGAACGCGTCGAACAGGCGCGCCGCCGCGTCCGCCGCCGGACCGGCGTGCCGGGCCGTGTCCTCGAGCACCGCCGCCGCCGTCGTGCCCGCGCGCTCCAGCGACTCCGGGTAGGAGCCGCACCAGTCGGCGACCACCGCGCGGTCGACCTCGGGGTGGAACTGCACGCCGAGGTGGGGGCCGACCCGGAAGGCCTGCGGGCACACCGCCGAGCGGGCGAGCAGCTCGGCCTCCGGCGGCAGGGTGATGGCGTCCTTGTGCCACTGCAGCCACGGTCCCTCGGGCACGACCTCGGGAGCGAGCGACTCGACGGCCATCCAGCCGACCTCGGGCCGCGCGGCCCGCGCGACGGTCCCGCCCAGCGCGCGGGCGAGGTGCTGGGCGCCGAAGCAGATGCCGAGGATGGGGACGCCGGCCTCCAGCGCGCGGTCCAGCAGCGCGCGCTCGGCGGCCAGCCACGGCACCGCGTCGTCGAAGGCCGAGGCCTCGGAGCCGAGCGAGACGACGAAGGGGCGGCCGGCCGGGTCGGGCAGCGGCGCGCCCGCGGGGACCACCTCGAGCGGGATGCCCCGCTCCGCGGCCCAGTCGCCGAGCTGCGCGGCGGGCGCGTCGGGCTCGTGCTCGAGGACCAGCGCGGGCGGCATCGGCGGCGGTCAGGCGGCGCGCTTGAGGCCGGGGCCGGGCTCGATGCGCACGTCGCCGACCTCGACCAGGGCGCCGCAGCGCGCGCATGTGCGCCGGTCGTCGACCTCGCCGCCGCACTCCTTGTGCAGCAGCAGCATCGGCGGGCCGTCGGGCGCGTAGTGGCGGTCGCCGAACTTCAGCAGCGCGACCAGCACCGGCCACAGGTCGAGGCCGCGCTCGGTCAGGCGGTACTCGTAGCGGGGCGGGCGCTCGCAGTACGGGACCTTCTCGAGCACGCCCTCGTCGACCAGGCGCTCGAGGCGGTCCTGCAGCACGTTGCGCGCGATGCCCAGCCGGTCGGCGAAGTCGCCGAAGCGGCGGACGCCGAGGAACGCGTCGCGCAGGATCAGCAGCGTCCAGCGCTCGC
This sequence comes from Solirubrobacterales bacterium, assembly GCA_016215085.1. Lineage (GTDB taxonomy): Bacteria > Actinomycetota > Thermoleophilia > Solirubrobacterales > Solirubrobacteraceae > Baekduia. The sequence goes on from JACRMD010000215.1 coordinate 4,370, forward strand.
CGACGAGCTCGAGCGCGCGCGCGACGGAGCAGTTCTGGCCCTCGTAGGTCCGACCAAGCACGACCTCGATGGTAGCGCGATTCGATTGCGTGACGCTACTGTCGCGTGCATGCTGCTCGAGGGCTTCACCCCCGCGGTCACGCCGGCGCGGTGACCTCGGCCTCGCAGCCCTCGTCGCCGCCGCGCGCGACCACCACGCCGACGACGACGCCGACGGCCGCGGCCGCCGCGCCCACGAAGAACGCCGCCTCGTAGCTCGCCAGCGCGGCGACCGCCCCGGCCAGCGGCGCGCCGAGGCCGACGCCGACGTCGAAGAACGCGGTGAACGCGCCCATCGCCGTGCCCCGCCGCTCCTCGCCGGCGCGCGCCAGCGCGATCAGGGCCAGCGACGGGAACAGCAGCGCGAAGCCGGCGCCCATGACGACCGCGCCGGCCAGCGCGACGCCCAGCGACGGGGCGACGGCGAGCACGGCGAGCCCGGTGGCCTCGGCGGCGCCGGCCGCGGCGGCGGTGACGTGGGCGCCGAGCCGGTCGGGCAGGTGGGCGAGCAGGAGCCTCGCGCCGACGACCGCCGTGGCGAACGCGGTGAAGACCGCCGCGCCGTTGCCGATGTCGCGGTCGGCCAGCAGCAGCACGACGAACCCCGACATCGTCCCGTAGCCGACGTTGGCGAGCGCGAGCGCGATGCCGGGCGCCAGCACGCCGGGGGGCAGCAGCGCGCGGGCGCCGCCGGCCGGCGCCGCGGTCGGGACGTGGCGGTCGGGCACGCGCCGCGCGATCACGGCGCCGGCCACGGGCAGCAGCGCGGCGAACACGAAGACGGCCTCGTAGGACGCCAGCGACAGCACCGCCTCGCCGAGCACCGGGCCCGCGGACAGCCCGCCCCAGACGGCCAGGCCGAACAGGCCGATCGCCTGCCCGCGGCGCTGCGCCGGCGCGAGGTCGACGATCCACGAGAGCCCCGCGGTGAACACCCAGCCGTCGCCGGCGCCGAGGACCAGGCGGGCGAGCACCAGGCCCGGCACGCCGAGCGGCAGCAGGTACAGCGCGCCGGCCAGGCCCGTCACCAGCAGCCCGATCGTCACGACGAGCCGGCGGCCGCGCGTGTCGGCCAGCCGCCCGCCGATGGGGCGCCCGACGACGGCGGTGAAGGCGAAGGCGCCGGCCACGACGCCGACGGCGACGTCGCCCGCGCCGAGCTCGTCCTTGACGTAGCGCGGGAGCACCGGCAGCACGGCGCCGACCGCGAGGAACGCCGTCAGCGTGGCCGCGAAGACGCCGGCGAACGCGGCGAGCGCGGGGCGCTCCCGGCGGGCGTCGCGCAGACGCTCCAGGGCCCCGGCTCGTGCTGACACCGCGTCAAGGCTACCGCCGGCGCAGCCGTGCCCGGATGCGCGCGAGCCGCCCCGGCCGGGGGCGCAGGCGCTCGAGCAGCGCCCTGCGGCGGTCGCGGTGGCGCTCGCGCCGGGGCGGGACGACGCCGAGGATGCGGGGCGGCGGCCGCCGCGCGCGCCGCGCGGCGAGGCCGGCGCCCAGCCCCGCGGCGGTCAGCGCGGTGAGCACGACGCCGGGCGTCGCCTGCAGGCGGCCGTACTCCTCCTGGACCGCGGGCCACACCCGCCGGTCGATCAGCTCGCCCAGCACCTCCGGGCCGTCACGGCCCGCCGGCGCGGCGACCGGCTCCAGCAGCGCGATGCGCACGTGGTGCGGCTTGGGGACCGGCCCGAGCCACAGGTGCGCGGTCCCGGAGATCGCGACGGGGACGATCGGCGCGCCGGTCTCGACCGCCAGCCGCGCGGCGCCGTGGTGGGGCGAGCCCAGCACGTCGGGGTCGTCCACGCGCGTGCCCTCCAGGAACAGCACCACCGGCTCGCCGGCCTCCAGCAGCGCGCGCGCCGTCTGAAGCGC
>JACRMD010000215.1:6310-11274 GCA_016215085.1 Solirubrobacterales bacterium
TGAAGCGCCTCCTCGTCGGCCTCGCCGCGGTGGACGGGGAACGCGCCCAGCCGGACGAGCAGCCGGCCGAGCGGGCCCTTGAAGAGCTCGACCTTGGCCATGAAGCGCAGCGGCCGCCGGCCGGCGAAGGACAGCAGGAACGGGTCGAGCAGGCTCTTGTGGTTGGGCGCGAGGATCACCGCGCCCTCCCGCGGCAGGTGCTCGCGGCCGGCGAACGTCACCCGGATCCAGAGGCGCAGCGGCGGCGTGAGCAGCACCCGGATCGCCCAGTAGAGGATGCGCCCGACGCCGCGGCCGCGTGCCCGCTCGTGCATCGCGCGCTCCACCGCCTCACCCCTTCACGACGCCGAGCGGGACGAGCTGGGCCACGCGCGCGGCGAGGCCGGCGCGCTCGACGACGGCCACCACCCGCTCGACGTCCTTGTAGGCGAACGGCGCCTCCTCGGCGAGGCCGGCGTTCGACGGGCAGCGCACGACGATGCCCTGCGCGGTCAGCTGCCGCCGCAGCTCGGCGCCGGTGATCTGCCGCTTGGCGCCCGTGCGGCTCATGCGCCGCCCCGCGCCGTGGCAGGTCGTGCCGAACGAGCGCTCCATCGCGCCGGGACGGCCGGCGAGCACGAAGCTGCTCGTGCCCATGCTGCCCGGGATGAACACGGGCTGGCCCGCGTCCCGGTACGCCGCGGGGACGTCGGGCGAGCCCGGCGGGAACGCGCGCGTGGCGCCCTTGCGGTGCACGCACAGCGTGCGGCCGCCGTGCTCCTCGAGCTTGGCGACGTTGTGCGCGACGTCGTAGACCTGGCGCGTCGCGCCGGCGGCGTCGCGCCCGAGCACCTGGGCCACCGCCTGGCGCACGCGGTGCGCGAGCGTGGCGCGGTTGGCCCAGGCGAAGTTCGCCGCGGCGGCCATCGCGGCCAGGTACGCGCGCGCCTCGGGCGAGGAGAGGGGCGCGCAGGCGAGCTGGCGGTCGGGCAGCGTGATCGCGTGGCGGCGCAGCGCGGCGTCCATGCGCCGCACGTGGTCGGTGCAGACCTGGTGGCCGAGGCCGCGCGAGCCGGAGTGGATGAGCACGGTGACCTGGCCCTCGCGCAGGCCGAACGCCTCGGCCGTCGCGGCGTCGGCGATCCGCGCGACGCGCTGGACCTCGAGGAAGTGGTTGCCCGATCCCAGCGTGCCGAGCTGGTCGGCGCCGCGCGCCCGCGCGCGCTCGGAGACCGCGGCCGGGTCGGCGCCCTCGAGGCAGCCCTCGGACTCGGTGTGCGCGACGTCCTCCGCGGTCCCGATCCCGTGCTCGGCGAGCAGGATGCGCGGGCCGTGGGCCAGGACGCGGTCGAGCTCGCCGCCGCCGAGCCGCAGGCCGCCGTGGGCGCGCCCCGTGCCGACCGGCACCCGGCGCGAGATCTCGTGCACGAGCGGCTCCGTGCGGGCGCCGAGCTCCTCGGCCGTCAGCGGCAGGGCGAGCAGGCGTACGCCGCAGTTGATGTCGTAGCCCACGCCGCCGGGCGAGATCACGCCGCCGGGCGGCTCGGTGGCGGCGACGCCGCCGACGAGGAAGCCGTAGCCCTGGTGGATGTCGGGCATCGCGAGCGCGGCCTCGCGGATGCCGGGCAGCGTCGCGACGTTCTGCAGCTGCTCGAGCGAGCGGTCGGCGGCGATCTGCTCGAGCAGCTCGGCGTCGGCGAACACCCGCGCCGGGACGCGCATGTCCTCGCGCGCGCCCGCGGGGATCTCCCAGCAGGTGTCGTCGACGCGCCGCAGGCCCGGCGGCCCGTCAGACATCGAGGACCACGCAGGCGTGGACGCGGTCGCCGTCGCGGTCGAACGCCAGGCGGTGGTACGTCACGCCCTTGACGAGGTGGCGCGGCTCGCCGCGGTGGCCGCGGATCGTCGCCGCCAGCCGGTCGTCGCCGAGCTCGAGCCGCTCGACGGCCTCGGGCACGAGGCCCTCGACCTCGGCGCGGAAGACCAGCTCGTCCAGCCAGCCGGCCAGCAGCGTCGCGCGGTCCGCCGCGACGAGCGAGACGTCGTAGTCCACGTGGTCGCGGCGGTGGCCCTCGCCGACGAGCTCCGCCAGCGCCCGCAGGGCGTCCTCGAAGACGCCCTCGTCGGTGACGGCCTCGACGTGGAGCTCGAGCTCCGCGGTGTGGTCGACCCAGCGGTACGCCATGGATCGCCACGCTACGCCGGGCGGCCGCGCCGCGCATCCGTGGCTCCTCGCCGCGCACGCTGCGGCCGACTACCGTCGGCGGCGCCATGCCGCGCCGCCGCACGCACCCCTTCCTGGACCACCCGGGGCCGCTGGCGATCGCCCACCGCGGCGGCGCGGGCGAGGCGCCGGAGAACACGCTGCCGGCCTTCGCCGCCGCCGTCGAGCTGGGCTACCGCCACCTGGAGACCGACGTCCACCTCACGCGCGACGGCGTGCTCGTCGCCTTCCACGACGCGGCGCTGGACCGCGTCACCGACGGCACCGGCGCGATCGCCCAGCTGCGGCTCGCCGACGTGCGCGCCGCGGACGCCGGCCACGCCTTCACCCCCGACGGCGGGCGGACGTTCCCGTTCCGCGGCGCCGGCGTGCAGGTGCCCACGCTCGAGGAGCTGCTGGCCGCGTGGCCTGCCACGTTCCTGAACATCGACCCGAAGTCCGACACCTGCGTGGCGCCGCTGGCCGCGCTGCTGGACCGCCACGCCGCCTGGGACCGCGTCTGCCTGGGCGCCTTCTCCGACGCGCGTCTGCGCAGCCTGCGCGCGCTCGGCCGCGGGCGCGCCTGCACCTCGATGGGCCCGCGCGCGGTGGCGCTCGCGCGCGCCGCGTCCGCCGCCGGGCGGGTGCCGCGCCTGGGCGCCGACTGCGTGCAGGTGCCGCCACGCCACGGCCGCGTCCCGATCGTCACCGCGCGGTTCGTGGCGGCCGCCCACCGCGCGGGCCTGCCCGTGCACGTCTGGACCATCGACGACGAGGCCGAGATGGAGCGGCTGCTCGACCTCGGCGTCGACGGCGTCATGACCGACGAGCTGCGGCTCCTGCGCTCGGTGCTGCTGCGCCGCGGGGCGTGGCGGGCAGGTGGCGGGTGAACCAGCCGATCGCCAGCCGCGCGACGTCGTCGAGCGTCCCGGGCTCCTCGAAGAGGTGGGTCGCGCCCGGCACGACGGCGAGCTCGGCGGGGCAGGTCAGCTGCTCCAGCGCCTCGCGGTTGAGGTCGAGCACCGCGGGGTCGGCGCCGCCCACGATCAGCAGGGTCGGCGTCACCACGTCGGGCAGGCTCGGCCCGGCGAGGTCCGGGCGGCCGCCGCGCGCGACGACCGCGCGCACGTCGGCGCCCGCCTCGGCGGCGGCCACGAGCGCCGCGGCGGCCCCGGTGCTGGCGCCGAAGTAGCCGAGCGGCAGGTCGCGCGTGTCGTGCTGGTGCCGGAGCCAGCGGGTCGCGCCGACCAGCCGCGAGGCCAGCAGCGGGATGTCGAAGACGTTGGCGCGGTCGGCCTCCTCCTGCGGCCGCAGCAGGTCGAAGAGCAGCGTCGCGATCCCGGCCTCGCGCAGCGCGGCCGCGACGGCGCGGTTGCGCGGGCTCCGCCGGCTCGAGCCGGAGCCGTGGGCGAAGGCGACGACGCCCAGCGCCGACCCCGGCGCCGCGAGCTCGCCGGCGAGCAGCACGCCGGGGCCGCCGTGGACCGCCACGGTTCGCGCGGTCCGCGCCGTGGGCGGCGCGTGGCGCGCCAGGAGCGCGGCGACCTCGTCGTCCCAGGTCGGGCGGAAGTCGTCGTACCAGAGGCCGACGGCCCACAGGTCGGGCGGCTGCTCGACGCAGACGACCTCGTCGACGCAGTCGCCCAGCGCCGCGACCGAGCTCGGCGCCGCGACCGGGACGGCGAGCACGATCCGCCCGGCGCCGCGGCGGCGCAGCGACAGCGCGGCCGCGCGCGCGGAGCGCCCGGTGGCCAGCCCGTCGTCGACGAGCAGGACGGTGCGCCCGGCGATCGGCGCCGGCGGGCGGTCGCCGCGGTAGCGGTGCAGGCGCTCGTCCAGCTCGGCGCGGGTGGCGGCGACCAGCTCGCCGACGCCGGCGCTGCCGAGCCCGATGCCGCGCACCGCCTCGTCGGCGACGACCAGGACGCCGCCCTCGGCCACGGCGCCGAGGGCGTACTCGCGGTGGCCCGGCGCGCCGATCTTGCGGACCAGCGCGACGTCCAGCGGCGCGCCCAGCGCCCGTGCGACCTCGGCCGCCACCGGCACGCCGCCGCGCGGGATGCCGACGACGACCGGGTCCTGCGCGCGGAACCGCTCGAGCAGCCGCGCCAGCCGGCGGCCGGCGTCGCGGCGGTCGGCGAAGCGCCGGGCCCCGGCCTCGCCGTGCCTGCCGGGCGCCGGCTCATCCGGGGTTCTCCGCCCATCGCTGCAGCCATCTACGCATGATCGGCGGCCCCCGCGGACCTACCGTCGCGCCATGACCGACACCAGGAGCACGGCCGACGCGCGCGTCGGCGACCGCCTCGAGACCCGCGGGCTGCACGGGCAGGCCGCGCGCAGCGGCGAGATCCTCGAGGTCGTCGGCGAGCCGGGCCACCACCGCTACCGCGTCCGCTGGGACGACGGCCACGAGTCGATCGTCTTCCCCGCGGACGGCGTGAGCGTCGTACGCGCCGCGGCGCCGCACGCCCGGCGCTGACCCGCCGGACGGACCCCCATGCGCGCGGGGCCGAGCCGCAGGACGGTTCGGTCCCGACCGCGCTACCATGCGCGGACGACTCGCTCCGGGGCGAGTCCTCTTTTTGCCCCGAGGCGACCACGGTCGACCACCTTCTTCCACTCGACGGGGAGCCCATCCATGGCCCGCGGAGACGTGCGGATCGCTGTCACCCTCGCGTGCGAGGAGTGCAAGCGGCGCAACTACCAGACCAACAAGTCCAAGCGCAACAACCCGGATCGCATCGCCATGCGCAAGTACTGCAAGTGGTGCAAGACCCACACG
>JACRMD010000216.1 GCA_016215085.1 Solirubrobacterales bacterium
CGCGCTCGAGCACGACGGTCGCGGCGATCGTCACGCCGGCGTACGCCGCGACCCAGCCGACCGCCTCGCCCGCGTTGCTCGCGCCGAGCCCGACCTCCCGCGCGGCGACCACGACGGCCACGGCGGGCAGCGTCGGCGCGATCGCCCGCGCGAGGTGGCGCGCCATCGAGAACCCGGGGAACAGCCGGCGCAGGTAGTGCGCGCGCACCGCGGTGTTGACGGCCTCGGCCGCGAGGATGCCCCACGCCAGGCCGGCCAGCCCCGCGACGCCCAGCAGCGGCACCGGCAGCGCGAGGAACGCCACCACGCCGATGACCGCGGCCACGCCGATCGGCCGCGTCGCGTCGCGCGCCCGGTAGAAGGCGTCCCAGTTGAAGCCGATCTGGTGGACCGCCGCCGCGACGCCGGTGGCCTGCAGCAGCACCACCGCCGGCTCCCACTCGGCGCCGAGGCCGAAGCGCACGAGGTCGCCGGCGAAGACGGCCAGGCCCGCGCCGAACGGCACGCCCCACATCAGCGCCAGCCGGTTGGACTTCAGGAACGCCTCGAAGAGCAGGTCGAGCCGATCGGCGACCGCGCAGATCGCCGGGTAGACGGTCGTCGTCACCGCCTGGTCCGCGCGGCCGGCGAACTGGGTGATCGTCCCGGCCAGCGCGATCGCGCCGACGCCGGCGAGGCCGAGCGTGCGCGAGCCGACGACGGTGAGCGCCTGCCCGATCGCGATGCCGGTGCCGCCGCTGAGCAGCAGCGGCCAGGAGAACGACGCGTACACCCTGGCCGTCGTGCGGTCCCACCGCCACGCCAGGCGGTACGGGCACGCCCGCAGCGCCACCAGCGCGCCGACCCAGGCGCCCACCAGCGAGCCGATCACCAGCGCCCACACGCCGAGGCCGGCGATCGCGAGCCCCAGGACGAGCACGAAGCCGACGAGCGGCTCGGCCGCCTGCAGCGTGCGCTGGCGCACGAAGTCCATCCGCCGGTAGAAGAGCCACAGCGGCGCCTGCAGCGCGGCGGCCGGCAGCATGAGCAGCATGACCAGCGCGGGCGCGACGACCTCGCCGGTCCCGTAGCCGAGCGCGAGCAGCGGCACCACCGCGAGCCCCGCCGCGGCGAACGCCAGCGCGAGCACGAGCTCCAAGGTCATCGCCTTCTGGAACGCGAGCTCCTGGTCGGCCTCGTCCTGCTGGACGAACTTCTCGCCGATGCCGGCCTGCCGGTACCACATGAGCGTCGCCAGGAGGACGACGAGCACGCCCCAGACGCCGTACTCGCTCGTGGTCAGGAAGGCCGCGACGAGGAAGCCGCGCAGGAGCGCCAGCAGGTTCGTCCCGACGAGGAACGCCCCGTTGACCAGCGTGCCGCGCGCCGCCCGCGCCCGCAGCCCGCTGCCCGCTCCTGGTCGCCCCCGCTGCTCCACGAGGCGGATCGTCGCACGAACCGGCGCGCCGTCGCGCCGGTTTCTGGCATGGTGCGGCCCATGGCGGGTGGGGGCTCGTTCGCGGTCGGCTACGCGGTGCTCGCGGGAGTGCTGGGCGCGTGCACCGGCGTCGCGCACCTGGTCGTGCGGGCGCGGTTCGCGGGCCTGCGCGGCGCCGCGCGGGCGGTCGCGCTCTTCGTGGTCTTCGAGGCGGCGCTGCTGGTCGTCCACCTCCTCCCCGCGGCGCTCGGCGGCCTGTCGCGCGGCGCCGTGCTGCTGGTCGCCGCGGCCGCGCTCGCGGTCGCCTTCGCGATCCCGCGCACACCGGCCGTCGCGGGCCCCGAGCGTCCCGAGCCGCCCTCGCCGCGGTGGTCGTGGGCGCTGGCGATCGGCGCGTGGTGCCTGGTCCTCGCCTACCTGGCCGTCTACCTGCAGGGCCACCACGCCAACGCGGTGCACCACGTGGACCTGCTGACGTTCCACCTGCCCGACATGGCCCGCTGGATGCAGGACGGGACGATCTGGCAGAACGACCAGTTCGTCCCGCTGTTCGCCAACGGCAACTACCCGCAGCACGGCGACGTGTCGTTCCTCGCGGTGACGCTGCCGTTCTCGCAGGACTCGCTCGTGCGGCTGGTGCCGTACCCGTACCTGCTGGCGACCGGCGTCGCGGTCTTCGCGGTGGCCCGGGAGCTGCGCGCGCCGGCCTCGACCGCGGCCCTCGCCGCCGCCGCGCTCGTCGCGACGCCCGTCGTCCTGCGCCCCGCGGTCGTCGCCTCGCTGCCCGACGCGGTGCTGCTGATGACGTTCGCCGCCGGCACCCTGTTCCTCCTGCGCCACGCGCGCAACGGCCGCCGCGGCGAGCTCGTCCTCGCGGGGGTCGCCCTGGGCATCGCGCTCGGCACCAAGTGGTACGGGGTGAGCACGGTCGCCATCGCCGTCGTCGTGTGGCTCGCCGCGCGCGTCCTCGCCGGCCACCGCCACCGCGCGATCGCGCGCGACGGGCTGCTCGTCACCGCACTGGTCGCCGCCGCCGGCGGCATCTGGCTCGTGCGCAACTGGGCGGTCACCGGCAACCCGCTGTTCCCGGTCAAGGTGCCCGGGCTGTTCGACGCGCCGCCGGACGTCATCCGCGAGCGCTTCGGCTTCAGCGTCGCCGACTACCTCGGCGACCCGGCCGCGTGGCGCGAGCACCTGCTGCCCGACTGGTGGACGGCGTTCTCGCTGGCGGGGCTCGCGCTCCTGCCCGGCGTGCTCGCCGCGCGCGGCCGGGGCCTGGCGCTGGCCGCCGCGGTGCCGGCGATCGTCCTGGCCTACGTCATCACGCCGTACACCGCGCTGGGCGAGCGCGGCGACCCGCTGCTCATCGCCCAGAACGCGCGCTACGTCGTGCCCGCGCTGCTGCTGGCGGCGCCGCTGACCGCCGCGGCGGTCGGGCGGCTGC
>JACRMD010000128.1 GCA_016215085.1 Solirubrobacterales bacterium
CGCGGCGCAGCGTACCGGCGCGGGCCGCGGCGGCTCGTCGTTCCGTCTAGGCGACGGCGCGGCGGCCGACGGCCTCGCGCCCGGGCGGCGCGAGCAGCCCGCTCGTGTCGGGGCCCTTGGGGATGATCCGCGTGGGGTTGATCGTCGGGTGGGTGCCGAAGTAGTGGCGCTTGATGTGGTCGAAGTCCACCGTGTCGGCGATGCCCGGCTGCTGGTAGAGGTCGCGCAGGTAGCCCGACAGGTTGGGGTAGTCGGCGATCCGGCGCAGGTTGCACTTGAAGTGGCTGACGTAGACGACGTCGAAGCGCACGAGCGTCACGAACAGCCGCCAGTCGGCCTCGGTGATCTGGTCGCCGAGCAGGTAGCGGCGCGCCGACAGCCGGCCGTCGAGGACGTCCAGGGCGCAGAAGAGCGCGTCGAAGGCCTCCTCGTAGGCCTCCTGCGAGGTCGCGAAGCCGGCGCGGTAGACGCCGTCGTTGACGTTGGCGTAGATGTAGGCGTTGAGCTCGTCGATGGCGTCGCGCAGCGCGGGCGGCGCGAGCGCCGGCCCCTCGTCGCTCCAGCCGTCGAGCATGCGCACGACGTCGGCGCTCTCGTTGTTGACGATGCGCCCCTCCTGCACGTCCCACAGCACCGGCACGGTGACGCGGTCGTCGAAGCCGGGCTGCGTGGCCTCGTAGGCCTCCTTGAGGAACGTGAAGCCGCTGACCGGGTCGGGCTCCTCCTCGGTGAACCGCCAGCCCCGCTCGTCGCGCACCGGGTCGAGCACGGTCATCGGCAGCACGTCCTCGAGCCGCTTGAGCTTGCGCGTGATCACCGCGCGCGAGGCCCACGGGCAGGCCAGCGAGACGTACAGGTGGTAGCGGCCGGGCTCGGCCCGCTCGCCGACCCACTCGCGGAAGCGGCTCTGCTGGCGGACCCACCGGCCCTGCGCGTCGCCTTCCTTGGGGAACGCGGAAACTGGTTGCACAAGCAACAGTCTACCCGCTCTGCCGCGACCCACACCCTCACGGCCCGCGCGCGGACGCTACGATCCGTCGTCCCCTGAGGGCGCGTAGCTCAGTGGGAGAGCGCTCGCTTCACACGCGAGAGGTCGCTGGTTCGAAACCAGCCGCGCCCATCCTCCGGAATCGGCACCGGACGCCTCGCACGGGAGGCGTAGGCTCGGCCCTCGGTCCGGCGGCGGCTGCGCCGCAGCCGCCCGTCCACGTGCGGAGGTGGCTCATGACCGGGTTGCGAATGTCGGTGGCGGCGGGCGCGCTCCTGGCCGCGCTCGCGGCGTGCGGTCCCGCGTACGCCGCGCTGACCGGGCCGGGCGGCGCCGTGCGCCTGTGCGTGGCCAGGCACGGCGCGGTGACCGTCACCGACTTCGCCGCCAGGTGCCCCAAGGGCCGGCGGACGCTGGTCGTCGGCGCGCAGGGGACCGCGGGCACGCCTGGCGGTGCCGGGCCGCAGGGCGCGACCGGCCCACAGGGGCCGACCGGCCCGCAGGGCGCGGCCGGGGCTCCTGCCGACGCGGCGGCGCTGGACGCGCTGAAGACCGCGGTCGCCACGCTCGAGGACGCGGTCCGCGCGCTGCAGACCACGCCGATCGTCGGCTCGCGCCTCGCCGCGAACGCCGTCACGAGCGACAAGGTGCTCGACGGCACGCTCACCGGCGCCGACATCGACGAGAGCACCCTCGGGACCGTGCCGTCGGCGGCGACGCTCGGCGGGCTCGCCCCCGCGGACCTCGTGCAGGGCCGCGGCCGGATCCTGCAGATCGACGCGACGGTGGGCGGCGGCGACTTCGGGACGGTCCTCAACGTCCCGGGCGTCGTCCGGATGACGGCCTTCTGCGGGAACGCGACGACGGACGCCGGGCAGTACGCGTTCAACACGCCCCCGGGCGAGGGCTACACCATCTACACCGACAACGGCAGCGCGGACCCGACGACCGTCTTCGTCGGGGCCAACACGAGCGCGGGCTCGTCGTTCTGGGCCACCAACCCGGCCGGCGACCACCTCGCCTTCGAGCTGGAGGGCTCGCCCCACAACATCGGCATCGACGTCTTCTCCCAGGCCCGCCGCAGCATCTTCACGCGCCTCACGTTCTGCGCCTTCTCGGGGCACGCCGTGGTGACGCCGTAGCGCCCACCGCACCGCGCGATCCGCATAGACACGGCGGCCGCGTGCCCAGCATCGGCCGCAGCGGTGGTGCTAGCCCCACTGTCGCGGAGGTGGCGCATCCCCACCATGTCGCGCCGATGCGACCCCTCCTCCCCCTCGCCGCCGCGCTCCTCGTCCTCGCGTTCGCCGGAGCGGCGGGCGCCGCGCAGGTCGCGCGTGACGGCGACACGGTGGTCTACACCGCGGCGCCCGGCGAGGGCAACCGCGTGCTCGCGAACGTCGGCGCCTACGACTCCTCGTGCGGCGGGCTCGCCCCACCGTGCCTGACGCTCTTCGAGAGCGGCGCGCGCATCACCGCGGCGAGCGGCGGCTGCGTCGTCACACCCGGCGGCTTCGCCGGTGACACCGCCGCGTGCCCGATGCCGACGGCCGTGCGCGCCGAGCTCGGCGACGGCGACGACGCGTGGTGGGACTGGGAAGGCCCGACCACGATCGACGCGGGGACCGGCAACGACAACCCGATCACCGGCGGGCCCGGCGACGACCGCCTCGCCGGCGGCCCGGGCAACGACGTGCTGGAGGGCGGGCCGGGCAACGACGTGCTCGACGGCGGCCTGGGGGACGACGACCTCGAGGGCATCCCGGGCGGCGACCCCGGCGCTGCCACCACGGCCGGGGCCGACACGTACGCGGGCGGCGGCGGCTACGACGTGGTGACCTACGAGGACCGCACCGAGCCGCTGGCGCTCAGCCCCGACGGCGTCGCCAACGACGGGGCCGCCGGCGAGGGCGACGACATCGGCACCGACGTCACCGGCACCGGCATCGTCGGAGGCGTGGGCGACGACACCATCTCGGGCGGCCCCGCGCGCAGCCTCCTGTCGGGCGGGCCGGGCGACGACCTGGTCGACGGCGGCGCGGGCGACGACAGCCTCGGCGGCGACACCGGGAACGACCGCGTGCTCGGCGGGGCGGGCCAGGACCTGGTCGTCGGCAGCGACGGCAACGACGTGGTCGACGGCGGCGGCGACGTCGACCAGCTCTGGGGCGACGACCCGCTCGGCTGCTCGCCCTACGCGTGCCCGTCGGGGCGCGACCGGATCCTCGCGCGCGACGGGCTCGCCGAGCCGGTCGACTGCGGCCCCGGGATCGACGAGGTGCAGGGCGACGCCGCCGACATGCTGCGCTCCTACCCGCTGTCCTCCGACGTGTGCGAGACCGTCGACCTCGCGGGCGCGGCCGCCCCGGGGACGGGCGGCTCGGGGACGCCGGCCGCGCCGGGCGCCGCCACCGGCGCCCCACTGGCGATCGCCGGCGCCGCGGCGGAGCGCGGGCGGCGGATCGTCCTGCGGCTCACCGTCACCGCGCCCGGCACGATCACCGCGCGGGCGAC
>JACRMD010000217.1 GCA_016215085.1 Solirubrobacterales bacterium
AGACCTCGCGGCGGAACGGATCCAGACGCAGGCCGGCGATCTCGCGCACCGGCGGCCGGTGGTGGGCGCGCCGGCGGTCGAGGACCCGGAGGCGGAGCACGAGCTCCTGGAGCGCGAACGGCTTGGTGAGGTAGTCGTCGGCGCCGAGCTCGAACCCGGTGGCCTTGTCGTCGAGCCGGTCGGCGGCGGTGAGCATGAGGATCGGCATGCCGGTGCCGGCGACCACGATGTGCTCGGCGATCTCGTCGCCGGAGGGCCCGGGGATGTCGCGGTCGAGGACGGCGATGTCGTAGGCGTTGACGCTCAGCAGCTCGAGCGCCGTGTCGCCGTCGCCGGCAATGTCCGCCGCGATCGCCTCGAGGCGTAGGCCATCGCGGATGGCGTCCGCCAGAAGCGGCTCGTCCTCAACGAGCAAGACGCGCATGCCCCGATGCTACGAGCCGGCGCATATCGCCGGCGTATCCGAAACCGCATACGCGCCGGCAACCCCGGGCTGCCTTGACTGGCGGCGTGACCTCCAGCCAAGCAGCACGACGGACGCGCGGCCGGGTGCGGATCGGCAGGATCCTCGTCCTCGGCCTGCTGGTCGTCCTCGCCGCGCTCGCCGCGGCTCCCGGCTCCCGTTCGCCGGTGTCCTGGCCCTCGACGGCGTCCTCGCCCTCCGCGCCCGTCGCCGGTGGTCCGCTCGGCGAGGCCGACGGCGCCGTCCCGGGTGGCACGACGGTGTTCGACGACAACATCCCCGGGATCGCGAAGCTCGATGCGGCGCTCCTCGACGCGCTGCGCCGTGCGGCCGCGGATGCCGCCGGCGACGGGGTCGCGTTCGTCGTCGACAGCGGCTGGCGCTCGCCGGCCTACCAGGAGCACCTCCTCGACGAGGCGGTCCAGAAGTACGGCTCCGCGGCGGAGGCCGCTCGGTGGGTGGCGACCCCCGGCACGTCGGCGCACGTGTCGGGGGACGCGGTCGACCTCGGGCCGGCCGGTGCCGCATGGCTGTCCCGGCACGGCGCCGCGTACGGGCTGTGCCGCATCTATGGCAACGAGCCCTGGCACTACGAGCTGCGCCCCGGAGCCGTCGCCCGCGGCTGCCCGGCCATGTACGCCGACCCGACGCACGATCCGCGGATGCGGCAGCGATGAGCCGCATCCGCTCGGGTCGCCGGCGATCGGCATGAGGTGGTCGAAGCGGGCGTGGGTCGGCCCGGCTCAGACCGTCCGGCCGGGCGGGACGATGGCGTCGATGCGGTCCAGCACGTCGGACGAGAGCTCGATGCCGTCGGCGGCCAGGTAGGACTCGAGGTGGTCCATCGTGCGCGGGCCGACGATCGCGGAGGTCACCGCCGGGTGGCGGACCACGAAGGCGATCGCGAGCTGGATGAGCGTCAGGCCCGCCTCGTCGGCGAGCGCGCCCAGCGCATCGGCCGCGTCGAGCTTGGCCGCGTTCTCGGCCGACCCGGCGTCGTAGGCCGCGGCGAAGCGCTGCCGGCGCGCGGCCGAGCCGGGCCCCTCGATCGCCCGCCCCTTGCGGTACCCGCCCGACAGCCAGCCGCCGGCCAGCGGGCTGTAGGCGAGCACGCCGAGCCCGTGGCGCAGGCAGGTCGGCAGCACGTCGTGCTCGACGGCGCGGTCCAGGATCGAGTAGGGCGGCTGCTCGGTGCGGAACCGCTCGCGGCCGCGGCGCTCGGCGGCCCACTGGGCCTCGACGATCTGCGACGCGGGCACGGTCGAGGCGCCGAAGGCGCGGATCTTCCCGGCGTGGACGAGGTCCGAGAGCACGCCCAGCGTCTCGTCGAGGTCGGTGGCCGGATCGAGTCGGTGGACCTGGTAGAGGTCGATCCGGTCGGTGCGCAACCGGCGGAGCGAGCCCTCGACCGCCTCGGTGATCCAGCGCCGCGACGTGCCGCGGCGGTTCGGGTCGTCGCCGAACGGCAGGCCGACCTTCGTCGCGAGCACGACGCCGTCGCGCCGCCCGCCGGCCAGCGCCTTGCCGACGATCTCCTCGGACTCGCCGGCGGAGTACACGTCGGCGGTGTCGATGAACGTGATGCCGGCGTCGAGGGCGCGGTGGACGATCCTGGTGGCGTCGTCGTGGTCGGGGTTGCCGAAGGCGCCGAACATCATCGCGCCGAGGCAGAGCGGGCTGACGGAGATGCCGGTGCGTCCGAGGGGTCGGTGATCCATGGGGCCTCCTTGTAGAGTCAAGTGGACAGCTTCTCCGGTTCACGTTAGCGGATAGGCTCTCCACTTACGACCCCATGCCCAAGCGTGCCGACGCCCAGCGCAACCGCGACAAGATCCTCGCGGCCGCCCGCATCGCCTTCGCCGAGCCGGACGCCGACGTCTCGATGGCCGAGATCTCGCGCCGCGCCGGCGTCGGGATGGCCACGCTGTACCGGAACTTCCCCAGCCGCCGCGAGCTCCTCGAGGCCCTCTACACCGACGAGGTCGACGCGCTGTGCGAGGCCGCCGCGACGGTCGGCGGCGCGACCCCGGGCGCGCGGCTCGAGGCGTGGCTGCAGCGGTTCTTCCTGTACTTCACGAGCAAGCGCCACATCGCGGCCGAGCTGCTCGAGCACGCTGCCGGCGACGACCCGGTCTTCGGCCGCAACCGCGCCCGCGTGCTCGCCGCCGGGCAGCCGCTCCTCGCGGCCGCGCAGGAGGCGCGCGACGTCCGCGACGACCTCACGCTCGAGCAGGTCCTCGACCTGGTGATCGCCGTCGCCAAGCTCCCCGGCGAGAGCGCCTACGTGGAGCCGATCCTGCGGACCGCGCTCGACGGCCTGGCACCGGGGCGGCGCGGGCGCGCGGACCGCGGCCGGCCTGGGTAGAGCGGCGGCATGACGCGTGCCGGGTGCGCTGCCATCGTGCTTGCCGGCCTGGCCTGGGCCGGGTGCGGCGGCGGGGACGACCGGTCCGCCACGACGCCGCGGACGACGACGACCGCGCCCGTCACGACGCCGCGGACGACGACCGCGCCCCCCACGGCCGAGCGCTCGGCGCTGGTCGTCGGAATCGGCGCGCAGGGCGCCGCGATGTTCGACCAGCCGGCGTTCCGCGACCTCGGCATCCGGCACGCTCGGCTGGTGACCGCGTGGGACACCACGCGCGTCAAGTTCGAGCGCGAGCTCGTCGACGCGTGGATGGCGGCCGCGCGCCGGGCCCGCGTCGAGCCGTTCGTCACCTTCGCCCACTCGCGGGTGCACCCGTCGCAGCTGCCGGGCGTCGAGGAGTACACCGCGGCCGTGGCCGAGTTCCGCAAGCGCTACCCGGACGTGCGGGTCTACGCGCCGTGGAACGAGATCAACCACGACAGCCAGCCGACGGCCGACCACCCCGAGCGCGCCGCGGACTACTACCGGGCGCTGCGGGACGGATGCCGGGGCTGCACGGTGGTGGCCGCCGACGTGCTCGACCAGGCGGGCGTGACGCGGTACCTCGAGCGCTTCAAGGCCCGGCTCGGCGGCGAGGAGCCGCGGCTGTGGGGCCTGCACAACTACTCCCACACCAACCGGTTCCGCAACCGCGGCACGCGTGAGGTCCTGCGGGCCGTGCGCGGCGACGTCTGGCTCACCGAGACCGGCGGCGTCGTGCAGTTCGGCCGCGCCTTCCCGTATTCGCTGAACCGCCAGGCGCGGGCCATCCGCTACATGTTCCGCCTCGCGCGCAGCAGCCCGCGGATCCGGCGCCTGTACATCTACAACTGGACGGGCGCGCCGCGCGACGCGCGCTTCGACGCCGGGCTCATCAGCCCGGCCGGCCGCCCGCGTCCCGCGTACCGGGCGGTCGCCCGCGCGCTGCGTCGCTGAAGCGGAGACGCAGCGGCAGCGTCGCCGTCGACGACCGGCCCGCCGCGAGGACGCCGCCGGCCTGGCCGGGGTAGAGCTTGTAGAAGCTGGAGTCCGCGGCGGTGACCCACAGCACGACGCGGTGACCGCGGCGGATGATCGCGCTGGTCGGCTTCGTCTCGACCGTGACGTCGCGACGCGTGCCGGGGGCCTGGCCCCGCAGGCCCTGGACGCCGCGGCCCAGGAGCGTGAGGGTGCCGTCGGGCGCCTGGTCGAGGACCTTGAGCACGAGCTGGGAGTCGGGGCCGTCGGGGGTCCACGCGACGCGGGCCGACGGCGTCCCGCTGAGCTCGCGATCGGACGTGAACGCGCCGGTCGCGAAGGCCGCGAGCGTGCCGGGGTGCGTGGTCGGCGGCGGGGCCGCGGGGGCCGCGGAGCGGTAGATGGGGTCGTTGCCGAGGTCCTCGCTGACCGGGAGCAGGCGCACCGCGCCGGACGTCACGCGACCGCGGCGCGTCGCGCGGCCGTCGGCGCCGAGGACGAAGCGCTCGGCGCGCACGCCCGGCGGCGGCCAGGACGGCGACTCGTGGCGGACCCACGCGCCGCGGGGCCAGGCCCGCACGCCGTCGGCGAGCACGACCGCGGGGTCGCGCGACCAGTAGACGATGCGCGGCGCGTCGAGCGGGCGGCCCTCGAGCACGTGGTCGAGGAAGGCGATCTGCGCGCGGAGCTTCTCGTCCTCGACGGCGGGATCCGCGGACGGCGCGCCGTGGCCGCCCATGGACAGGTACAGGCGGTTGGCGGGGTCGGGCATCCGCCGCCACATCGCGATCGCCATGTCGGCCGGGAACAGCTCGTCGTCGAACGCCTGCATCCACAGCGTCGGCAGCGTCATGCGGTCGGCGCGGCAGCCGACCGAGCGCGCGGCGAGGTCGGCCTGCATCGTGCTCGCGAGCGCGTCGTGGCCCGACCAGTCGCAGACGTCGCCGCCGCCGTAGAGCGCGGGCGCGTCCGCGACCGCGGTGGCGATCCACTTGTCGACGATCGGCGCGACGCGCCCGCGCGCGCCGCCCTGGTAGGTCGCGATCAGGCCGGCGCCGAAGGACAGCTTCACCGCGTCGTGGTCGACCAGCGCGCGGAAGGTCACGTCCGGCGTGTTGCCGGGCAGCAGCGCACGGAACCGGATCCCCTCCGGGTTCAGCGAGCGGTCGCCGGCCCACGCCTGCAGCAGGTTGGTGTGCAGCCCGCCCTGCGAGTAGCCGGTCAGGGCGATGCGGTCGCGATCCAGCGGGAACCGGCGCAGCGCCCACGCGATCACGTCGAAGCCGTCGCGGACCTCCTTGGGCCCGGCCACCGTCACCTGGCCGCCCGACGCGCCGTGCCCGCGGGCGGAGTAGATCAGCGACGCGTAGCCGTGCTCGGCGAACGCCTGCGCGTGCGAGGCGTCGAAGGCGTTGGCCTTGTCGGACCCGCCGCCGTGGAACACCACGACGAGCGGCCAGCCGCCGGCGGGCGGCGTGCCGGAGGGCACGCGCACGTCGGTGTCCAGCGACACGGGCAGGCCGACCTCGTCGGGCGAGCTCACCGGCACCATCTCGGTCGAGGTGACGACGGCGGCCGAGGCCGGCGCCGCGGCGACCAGCGCGATCGTGAGGAGCAGGCCCAGGCGCGCGAGCATCAAGGGCGCCAACGCGCACAGCGCCCCTTCGCTCCTTCATGCTGATGCACCGAATGCAGGGGCATCGTCGAACGCGGGTGACCGGCGTACGGATCCTCGTCGCCGCGCTCGCCGCGGCCCTGGCCCTCGCCGCCCCGGCCCCCGCGCTGGAGCTCGCCGGCTACGACGGGACCAACCCGTTCAACTGCACCTACCAGCAGGCCGGGCTGGGGACCGACATCCCCAACCCGGACGCGGACCCGCTCTGCGTCGAGTACGACAAGACCCACCAGAACGTCACCGAGGGCGGCATCGTGCAGTTCCTGCTCGGCGAGCTCGACCGCTTCGCCTACGCCGGCGACAAGTGCTTCTACGTCCAGCACGACCACTGGCGCGGCGCGGTCCAGCAGGACCTCGAGCAGAGCGAGACCTACAACTGGGACGGCACGTACTACATCGACCGCGCGCGCGGCGTGGGCGGCGTGTACGTCGAGAACTTCACCATCAACAACGTCTCCGCCGACCCGCGCAGCCTGCCGGGCTTCCCCGAGGCCTACAAGCCGTACTTCTCCTACGGCCGCGGCGGCCTGCAGCTGCGCGACTCGGTCCCGGTCGAGCAGCGCTGCGTGGACAA
>JACRMD010000218.1 GCA_016215085.1 Solirubrobacterales bacterium
CGCGACCGTCGCGCCAGGTGACCAGCCGCACCCCGAGGCGGTCGTGGCTGCTCGCGGTCGCGACGTGGGCGAGGCGGCCGTCGACCACGCGCGCCCGCCGGACGTGCGGCCCGCTGCCCATGAGCTCGAGCTCGACGAACGAGCCGTCGTCGTCCCACCACCACAGGTGCTTCGCCCGCTCCCAGCGCTCGCCGGGGTCGAGGAGGTGCACGACCGGCCGGCCGGCGGCGTCGAGGCCCACCCCGTCCCCGTCGTCCTCCGTCCAGGCGCCGCCGACGGAGGGCACGTCCTGGGCCACCGGGGGCAGCGGGAGGAAGAACGCGCTGAACGACTCGACCCGGCGCCACGTGACCGCGGCCGCGCGCGCGGAGGCGAGCGCGCGATCGGGGTCGAGGCCGGCCAGCCGCGCCCGCGCCTCGTCGAGGTCCTCCTGCCACGCCATCCGCGAGACCCTACGGACCGCGGGACGACTAGGGTTCGGCCCCCAACCGAGAGCCAGAGGAGCACCACCGAACCATGTTCGTCTTCAAGGCCGCCGTGGTCGGCGCCGGGACCATGGGCGGCCAGATCGCGCAGACGATCGCCGCCAGCGGCATCCCCGTCGTCCTCAAGGACGTCAAGCAGGAGTTCGTCGACGCGGGCCTCACCGAGGCGCGCAACGTCACCCAGGGCCAGGTCGGCCGCCTGGTCGAGAAGGGCAAGCTGACCGAGGAGCAGGCCGCCGCCGAGGTCGACCGCATCGTCGGCCTGATCGACGGCACGACCTCCTACGACGGCTTCGGCGACGTCGACTTCGTCATCGAGGCCGTGCCCGAGAAGATGGAGATCAAGCAGGCCGTCTTCGCCGAGCTCGACGCCTGCACGCCGGGCCACGCGATCCTCGCCTCCAACACCTCGTCGCTCTCGATCACCGAGATCGCCGACGCGACGCTGCGCCCGGAGAAGGTCGTCGGGTTCCACTACTTCTACCCGGCGTCGGTCATGCCGCTCATCGAGGTCATCGAGGGCGACGAGACCTCGCAGGAGACCATGAGCGCGGCGGTCACCTTCGCGCAGGCCATCAAGAAGCAGGCCATCACCTGCGCCGAGGTCCCCGGGTTCGTCGTCAACCGCATCCTCAACTCGGGCATCGCCGAGGTCTGGCGCGACCAGGAGGAGCAGGGCCTCTCGATCAAGAAGATCGACGAGGGCGTCGGCGGCGCCAACGTCGTGCCGATGGGCCCGTACTTCCTCGTCAACCTGCTCGGCCTGGACACCGTCCTGCACGTGGCCGAGCACCTGCACGACTCCTACGGCGACCGCTTCTACGTCCCGCAGGGCATGTCCAGGCTCGTCGCCGACGGCAAGCTCGGCGCCAAGACGGGCGGCGACGGCTTCTACGACACCGAGGGCAACGCGAACCTCGACGGCGACGCCGACCCGAACGTCGACGAGCTCGTCGAGAAGCTCACGCTCAAGACGTTCGTCGAGGCGTGCCTCGTGCTGGAGGAGGGCGTCGCCACCCACCGCGACATCGACTTCGGGATGATGGCCGGCGCCGGCCTGGACCCGCGCCGCGGGCTCCTGCCCCCGTTCATGAAGGCCGACGTCGAGGGCCTCGACACGATCCTCGAGCGCCTCGAGAACGCCGAGGAGCGGTGGGGCGAGCGCTTCGAGCCGCCGACGATCCTGCGCCGCCTGGTCGCCCAGGGCCGCCTCGGCACGAAGTCCGGCCAGGGCTTCTACGCCTACCCGCAGGCCGACGCCGAGCAGCCGGGCGAGGTCATCAAGCTCGAGTCGCGCGGCGACGTCGCGATCGCGTGGCTGGCCAACGGCCAGATGAACTCGATCGCCCCGTCGGTGATCGAGGACCTCGGCAAGGTGTGGGAGAAGGTCAAGGGCGACGGCGTGCGCGCGCTGGTCATCGCCTCGAGCAACCCCATGCTCTACTCGGCGGGCGCCGACATCAAGGCCTTCACCCAGATGGACGAGGCCGGCGGCAAGGAGCTCATCGACAAGGCGCACGCGCTGTTCCGCGCGCTGGAGACCGAGGGTGTCGCCACGATCGCGGCGGTCAACGGCCTGGCCTACGGCGGCGGCTGCGAGCTCGCGATGGCCTGCGACGTCCGCATCGCGGCGCAGTCGGCGGTCTTCGGCCAGCCGGAGATCAAGCTGGGGATCATCCCCGGCTTCGGCGGCACGCAGCGGCTCCCGCGGCTGGTCGGCGAGAACAAGGCGCTGGAGATGAACCTCGTCGGCGACCCGATCCTCGCGGACGAGGCCTACGAGTTCGGCCTGGTCAACCGCGTCGTGGTCGACCACGAGCTGCTGGACACCGCCCTCGCTTGGGCGCGCCGCCTCGCCGAGGCCGCGCCGCTGGCGATGGCCCAGGTCAAGCAGGTCTCCGCCAAGGGCGACCTCGACGAGGGCATCGAGGCCGAGAAGGGCGGCTTCGCGGCGGCCTTCCAGAGCGAGGACGCCAAGGAGGGCATCAGCGCCTTCCTGGGCAAGCGCAAGCCGGAGTGGAAGGGGCGCTAGGCGGTGCGTGGCGTGGGCGCCCGGGCGCTACCGTCGTGACGGTGTCCACCGCCACCTCCGCGGTGCAGCGGCTGGCCGCGCTCGTCCGCGAGGCGGGCTCGGTGGTCGCGCTCACGGGTGCGGGGATCTCGGTGCCGTCCGGGATCCCCGACTTCCGCTCGCCGGGCTCCGGCCTGTGGGCGAACGTGGACCCGATGGAGGTCGCCCACATCGACGCCTGGCGCGCCGACCCGGAGCGCTTCTGGCACTTCTACGGCGACCGCTTCCAGGCGCTGGACGGCAAGGAGCCCAACGGGGCGCACCACGCGCTCGTCGAGCTCGAGCGCCGCGGCCGGCTCGACGCGGTGATCACGCAGAACATCGACCGGCTGCACCGCCGTGCCGGGACGCGGGAGCTCGTCGAGGTCCACGGCACGATCGACACGTCGTCGTGCCTGGCCTGCGGCGCGCGCTACCCGCTCGAGGACGTGCGCCGGCGGCTCGACGACTCGCCGAACTCGGTGCCCGGGTGCGACTGCGGCGAGCCGCTGAAGCCCGACGTCGTGCTCTTCGGCGAGTGGCTGCCCGAGGGCGCGCTCGAGCGCGCCTACGCGCTGGCGGCGGGCGCCGACGTCCTGCTGTGCATCGGCTCCTCGCTGGAGGTCCACCCGATCGCGCAGCTGCCCGGCGTCACCAAGCAGGCCGGCGGGCACGTCGCGGTCATCACCCAGGGCCCGACGCCGTGGGACGCGCGCGCCACCGTGCGCCTGCGCGGCGACGTCGTCGCGGACCTGCGGTCCCTCGTGGCCGCGCTGTAGCGGTGCTGCGCTACGAGCCGATCGGCGCGCGCCACGTCCCGCTGGTCGAGCCCATGCTCGACGACGCCGACGTGCTGCGCTTCACGGGCGTGCCGGACCCCGCCCCGGCGGGCTTCGCCGAGCAGTGGCTCGGCCGCTACGTGGCCGCCCGCGCCGACGGCACGAAGGAGGGCTTCGCCGCGTTCTTCGAGGACGACGGCGCGCTCGCCGGGCTGGCGCTGGCGCCGGTGATCGATCCCGAGGGCCGCGAGATGGAGCTCGGCTACATGGTCCCGGCGCCCGCGCGCGGCCGCGGCGCCGCCACGGCGATGCTGCGCTGGCTGACCCGCTGGGCGTTCGAGGAGCGCGGCGCGCTGCGCGTC
>JACRMD010000219.1 GCA_016215085.1 Solirubrobacterales bacterium
CTCGAGGAGACGCTCGAGCTGCCCGCGTCCGCATCCGGGACACAGCTGGGCCGCGCGCTCGAGCTGCTGGTCGACCGGCTGCTCGCGCGGCGGGAGCGGCGCGGCCGCACGCTGCGCGCGGTCGTTCTCGGCGCGCGGCTGGTCGAGGGCGGCACGTGGCGCGAGCGCGTGGTGTTCCGCGAGGCGCTGGCCGACCCGGCGCGGATGCGGCTCGTGCTCGCGCAGCGGCTCGCGCTGCTCCCGGCGCCCGCGGAGACCCTGCGGCTGGCGGTCGAGCGCTTCGGCCCGCCGCACGCCGGCGCGCGGGCGCTGTTCGACGACGGCCAGGCCGAGCGCACGGCGCGCCTGCGCGAGGCGGTCCGCCAGGCCCGCGCGGTCGCCGGCCCCGACGCGGCGCTGCGCGTGCTGGACGTCGAGCCCGACTCGCGGATGCGCGAGCGCCGCACGGTGCTCGCGCCCTTCGAGGGGTGAGCGCATGAGCGGCCCGCGCCGCCTCAACCTCCCGCTGCCGGCGACCGTGCGCGCCGACGAGCGTGGCCGGCCGCTGGCCGTCGACGGCCGCGCGATCGACGCCGTGCGCGAGTCATGGCTGGTCGAGGACCGCTGGTGGACCGACGATCCGCTGCGCCGCCGCTACTGGGAGGTCGTCACCACGCGCGGGGAGCTCGTCGTGGTCTTCCGGGAGCTGGGACGGGGCGGCTGGTACCGGCAGCGGTGAAGGTTTGGCCGGCCGTGGCGGCGTCAAGACCATGGACATGCCTGCCAAGAAGGAGGACCTCCCGAGCACCCTCGAGCGGTCGCCCAAGAAGGTCCAGGACACGTACGAGAAGACGCTCGACAGCGCCCACGAGCAGTACGACAGCGAGGAGCGCGCGCACCGCACCGCGTGGGCCGCGGTCAAGCACGTCGCCGAGAAGCGCGGCGACCACTGGGAGGAGAAGGACGAGTACGGCCCCTCGGATGCCCAGGCCGCGCGCGGCGGGCGCTTCGCCCGCCAGCGGCCCGCCGAGACCGCCGGCGGCGTCAACGCCGGCAAGACCAAGAAGGAGCTCCTCGAGGACGCCCGCGAGGCGGGCATCGAGGGCCGGTCGAAGATGGACAAGGGCGAGCTCGTCGAGGCGCTGCGCAAGCACAACGACCGCGAGACGGCGCGGGCGCGCAGCTAGGGCGGCGGCGGACCCGCGAGACGGCGGCGCGCGACCGGGCGCGCCGCTGCGCAGCGCCGCCGCAGTTCCGCAACATGTCGGTGTAGTCCCGTCACGCGCGCCGCGCGAGGGTCCGCGGCGTGCGCAGCGCCCGCGGCCAGTCGTCCCTCGA
Source organism: Solirubrobacterales bacterium (assembly GCA_016215085.1). Classification (GTDB taxonomy): domain Bacteria; phylum Actinomycetota; class Thermoleophilia; order Solirubrobacterales; family Solirubrobacteraceae; genus Baekduia. The sequence continues at coordinate 1,318 of JACRMD010000219.1, forward strand.
GTACCTCGGCCTCCTCGCCGTCGTCGCGACGCTGGTCGTCGCCGGCGCGGCGACCGCGGAGGGGGCGGCGATCGCGCGGCGCGTCAGCCGCGAGCTGGCGCGGGCCGTCTGCCTCGTCGGCCGCGGCGACTGCGCACGCGACCGCGAGCCGTGCGTGCTCAGCGCGCACGCCGACCACAAGGAGGGCCACATCACCGTGATGGTCTTCCGGGTCGGCGGTGGGCACGAGGTCCTCGTCGAGCGGCGGTCCGACGGCACCTACGCGGTGACCGACGTCGTGTCGGGCGAGGGCGGCCTCGACCTCGGCACCTCCCTGCGGGGCGGGGTCAGCATGAAGGGGTCGGCGCTTGCGCTCGGCGGCGAGGCGCGCGCGGCGATCCTCGGGCACGTCAGCAGGGGGCGGACGTGGGTCGTCGCCACCAGGCGGGACGCCGAGGCGCTGGTGGCGCGGCTGCCGCTCCACGGCCCGGCGGCGGACGAGACCTACGGCGAGAAGGGCTGGTCGGTGCGCCTGGGCGCCGGGCTGTCGGCCGGCGACCTCGCCGGCGGGGGCGTGGAGATCGGGGCGGCGGACATCTACGGCACGCGGCGGATCGCGGCGACCGGCCACGAGGTCATCTACGTCAAGGAGCGCCAGCAGTTCACCGCCGCGCTCGAGGCGGGGCTGGGACGGCTCGGGGGCGGCGGCGACGGCGGCAAGCGCGGTGGCACGCGGAGGCCGGCGGGCGGCGGGGACCCGGCCGCGGCCACGGGCGACGACGGTGGCACCGGCGCGAGCGCCCACGTCGACGCCGACGCGCTGCGCGCGAGCCTCGGCTACGACGACCGGCGCGAAGCGGTCTACGGCATCGAGCGCGACCGGCAGGGCCGCCCGGTCAGCCTCTCGATCACGACCGTCGGCGAGTACGACGCGAGCGTCGACCTGCCCGGTCGCCTGCAGCCGATCGCGGGCCTGCTGGCCGCCGGCGCGCAGGGGCGGCGCGCCTACCAGCTCGAGCAGCGCCTCGACCTGACCGATCCCGAGAACCTCGCCGTCGCCGCCGCGGTCCTGCGCCAGATCACCTCGCCCCGGCCGAACTTCTCCACGGCCGTCTCGGTGTCCCGCGCACTGCAGCGCCGGCTCGACGTGGCGGGCACGGCCGAGGCTCGCACCTACGCCGTCGAGGAGGCGACCGACGCCGTCGACCTCGCGGGGCGCTTCGCGGGCGTGGGCGCGGGCGTCGGCGGTGCGCACACCGTCCGCGACACCCGCCTGCTGACCGCGACCTCGCGCGGCGTCGACGGCCAGTGGATCCGCCGTGAGGACTGCGTGGCGGCGTGATCGCCGGCCGCGGTGCTCGCCGGACCTCGGCCTGGCCGCGCGCGGCGCGCTGCACTGCTCGCCTTCCGCGTCACGGGCGGCGGGCGCGAGATCCGCGACTTCCGCGTCGACGTGCCGATGCTGTGCCCCGGCGTGGTCGCCGGGCAGTTCACGACCCAGATCGGCCGCGCGGCGGTGCGGCGCATCCGGATCGCGCCCGACGGCGGCTTCCTCGCGACGGCGACGTCCGGCGGCGACACCGCGATCCTCGTGCGCGGTCGGCTCGCGCGCGGGCGGGTGACCGGCGGGCGCGCGCAGCTGAGCGTCGGCACCTGCAGCGGCACCCACAGCTTCACCGCCGCCAGGCGATAGCGCGGACACGGCGGCGCATACCGCCTCCATCCACCGGGCATGCGAACATGTGTTCGTGTCCTACGTCGAGCTCCACGCGCACTCGGCCTTCTCGTTCCTCGACGGGGCGTCGCTGCCGGACGAGCTCGTGGCCGCCGCGGTGGAGAAGGGCCACGGCGCGATGGCGCTCACCGACCACAACACGGTCTCGGGCTCGATGGAGTTCGCCCAGTCCGCGGCATCGCTGGGGCTGCGGGCCATCCACGGGGCGGAGGTCGACCTGGTCGATCCCGTGGCCGGCGTCGCGGCGCCCACCCGCCACGTCACGCTGCTGGTGCGCGACGCGACCGGCTGGCGCAACCTCTGCCGGCTGCTCACGCGCGCGCACGCGCACACGCGGGGTGACGTGCCCGAGGGCGCGTCGGCGGAGGTCGCCGAGCTCGTGCGCGCCGCGCCCGCCGGCGACCAGGCGCGGCGCAAGGTGCTGTCGCCGGTGGTCACGCTCGCCGACCTCGAGGAGCATGCCGCCGGCCTGGTGTGCCTGTCGGGCTGCGCGCGCCACGGGGTCCGCGACGAGCCGGCGCTGCGCCGGCTGCTGGCCGCCTTCGGGCGCGACGCCTTCCGGGTCGAGCTCCAACGGCCCTTCGCCCGCCACGACCGCGCGCGCAACCGCGAGCTTGCCGAGCTGGGGCGCCGGCTCGGCGTCCCCTGCGTCGCGACGGGCGACGTCCACGCGCACGAGCCCGGCCGCGCGCGGCTGCAGGACGCGTTCGTGGCGATCCGCGAGCACACCACGCTCGACGCGTCCGAGCCGGTGCGCCGCGGCAACCACAGCCACGTGCTCGCGACGCCCGAGGCGATGGCCGCGCGCTTCGAGGACCACCCCGAGGCGGTGGCCGAGTCCGCGCGGCTGGCGAGCGAGCTGCGCTTCGACCTCACGGCCGACCTCGGCTACCGCTACCCCGGCGCCGAGGACGGCGCGATGGACCGCACGCTGGCCGAGGTCTGCGCCGCGCGGTTCGACGCGCGCTACCCGCCCGGCCACCGGCTGCGCGCGGAGGCGACCGCGCGGCTGGAGGAGGAGCTGGCGCTCATCAGCGGGCTGGACCTGTCGGGCTTCTTCGTCCTGCACCACGACCTGCTCGAGCTCGCGCGCGAGGTCGCCGCCGAGGTCCGCGGGCCGGACACGGCGCGCGCGCTCCTGCCGCCGGGCCGTGGCCGCGGCTCCAGCGTGTCGTCGATCGTCTGCTACCTCACCGGCCTCTCGCACATCGACCCCATCGCCAACGACCTGTTCCTCGGGCGCTTCCTCAACGAGGAGATCACGACGCTGCCCGACATCGACCTCGACTTCCCGCGCGACGTCCGCGAGGTCCTGATCCCGCGGGTCCACGAGCGCTACGGGCGCGACCGGTCGGCGCTCGTGGCGGCGTTCCCGACCTACCGCGCCCGTGGGGCGATCCGCGAGCTCGGCAAGGCGCTCGGCCTGCCGCCGGGGGAGATCGAGCGCGTCGCGCGCTCGTCGGAGGCGTGGTCGGCGGAGAACGTCGACCACGACATCGCGGTCGCGCTGGGGGAGGGCCGCGTGAATGCGGACCCGCCCACCCGCTGGCGCTGGCTGGCCGACCTCTCCCATGAGGCCCATGGGCTGCCGCGCCACCTCAGCCAGCACTCGGGCGGCATGGTCGTCGCCACCCAGCCGCTCATCGACTGCTGCGCGGTCGTGCCCGCCGCCATGGAGGGCCGGCAGATGGTCATGTGGGACAAGGACTCCTGCTCGGACGCGGGGTTCCTGAAGATCGACCTGCTGGGCCTCGGGATGCTCTCGGCGGTCGAGCGCTGCGTCGAGATGATCGCCGCGCGCCGCGGCGAGCGGGTCGACCTGTCGCGCATCCCGTTCGACGACCGGCCGACCTTCGAGTGCATCCAGAACGCGGAGACCACGGGCGTCTTCCAGATCGAGAGCCGCGCGCAGATGGGCTCGCTGCGGCGCACGCGGCCCGAGACGCTGGAGGACCTCACGATCCAGGTGGCGATCGTGCGCCCGGGGCCGATCGTCGGCGGCGCGGTCAACCCCTACATCGAGCGTCGCCAGCGCATGCGCGAGGACCCGTCCTACGTCGTGCCCTACGACCACCCGTCGCTGGAGGACCCGCTGCGCGACACGCTCGGGACGATCATCTTCCAGGACCAGGTCATCGAGGTCGCGATGGCCTTCGCCGGCTTCTCGCCCGGGGAGGCCGAGGGGCTGCGCCGCGCGATGAGCCGCAAGCGCTCGATCGCGGCGATCGACGCCTACCACGACCGCTTCGTGCAGCGGGCGATGGCGCGCTGGGACGACGTGACGCCCGAGCTGGCCGAGCGCGTGTGGACCATGGTCAAGGGCTTCTCGGGCTTCGGCTTCCCCAAGGCCCACGGCGCCGCGTTCGGCCTGCTGGCCTACCAGTCGACGTGGCTGCGCGTGCACTACGGGCCCGAGTTCCTGGCCGCGCTGCTCGACGAGCAGCCGATGGGCTTCTACCCCTCGGACTCGCTGGTCCACGAGGCCCAACGCCGCGGCATCGAGGTCCTGGCGCCCGACGTCAACGCCAGCGAGGTCGGCTGCACGGTCACGCCCGATGGCGCGGTGCGGATCGGGCTCGGCTACGTGCTCGGCGTGCGGGCCGGCGACGTCGCCGCGCTGGTCGAGGCACGCCACGCGGGCGGTCCCTTCACCTCGGCCGAGGACCTCGCCTCGCGCGCCGGCGCGGGCCGCGCGGCGCTCGAGCAGCTCGCCTGGTCGGGCGCCTGCGACGGCCTGGTGAGCGGCGACCGCCGCCGCGCGCTGTGGGAGCTCGGCGCGGCCGCGCCCGGCATCCGCATCCTCGCGCCGCGCTCCTCGACCCGCCCCGCCGTGCCCTCCGCGGACCGTGCGCCGGCCCCCGCCGAGCCCGCGGGCCCCTCCACCGAGTGTCGAGTTGATCCCCCCACAGGGCATGAAGTCGACACTCGGCGTGGGGAGGGCGCGGCGGGGTCCGGCTCGCGGCCCTCGTTCGCCTCCCACGCGGCGGCCCGGCGCGCCGCCGAGTCGCGGCGCGAGGTCGGCGTCCAGCTGTCGCTGCCGCTCGAGGTGGGGGAGGCGCCCGAGCTGCCGGGGCTCAGCGGCTGGGACGCGATGATCGCCGACTACGCCACCACCGGCCTCACCGTCGACGCGCACCCGCTGGCCCTGCTGCGCCACGAGCTGCGGCGGTGGGGCCTGGTGTCGACCGCGGAGCTGCCCGGCCTGCCGCACGGCAGCGCGGTGCGGATCGGCGGGCTCGTCGTCGCGCGGCAGCGGCCGGGGACGGCCAAGGGCGTGTGCTTCCTGCTGATGGAGGACGAGGCCGGGACGCTCAACCTCGTCGTGCCGCCGAACGTCTACGAGCGCGACCGGGTCGTCGTGCGCGCCGAGCCGCTGGTCGTCGTCGAGGGCGTCCTCGAGCGCCACGCGTCCGCCGGCGGGGCGATCAACGTCGTCTGCCGGCGGCTGCGGCGTCTCGACGCCGGCGGCCACCTCGACGCGCGGCCGACCGAGCTGGGCAAGAACTACGCCATCGTCGGCGGCCAGGAGCGCCCGGCGGCGGAGGTCAAGGACTTCTCGATGCTCGACGCGCTGGAGCTCGCCAAGCGCCAGGCGGAGGCCGAGGCCGCGCGCGAGGACGAGGAGCTGGCCGCGACGGGCACCGACGACTTCCGCGCCGTCGCGCCGGCCGCGCAGAGCTTCGCGCAGGGCCGCCGCAGGTGAGGTGACGCGGGCGTGCTGTCTGCGGCGGTCGTGGCCCTCGACGCGGGGCCCGGGCGTACGGGTCTGCGGCGTTGCGCGACGCTCGCCACCGGCTCTCCGCCCGCGCTCCGTGGTCGGAGCCCCGGCGGCGCGGGCTGTTGTGACCGTGGGCGGCGAGCGCGCGCAGTGGCATCGGTTCCGCGCTTCGTGCTCCGCCCGGGTGACGACATCGCGCACCGCCGCGACACCGGCGCCGGGGCAACGTGGCGGAGCCCGGGGCGCGGGCGGGCGCTCGATCCGCGCCCGGCGGCGGGGCGCAGCGGGGGCTCGGCGGCCCGTGCGGCGCGGGGCCGGCCGGCGGCGATGCGCGATGTCGTCACTCGCCGCGGAGCCGAAGCGCGAGATCGATGTCAGCACGCCCGGGCGCCGACCCGAGTCCGCCCCTGTTCACCACGCCCGGTCGCCGACCACGCGAGCGCGCGCGCAGCGGCGGTGGCGAGCGTCGCGGCAGCGCCGCCAACCAGCACGGCCGCGCCCCGGTGGACCGGCGAGCGGCACCGAGGCGGGGCGATGGAGCTCCGGCCGGCGTCGACGCCGGCGCTAGGCCAGCGTCGAGCGGCAGGCCGTGCAGCGGCCGCCGACCGGCCCGGGCCCGGAGCCGTACCGCGGGGTCATCTCCCCGCCGCAGGCCGGGCACGGGACGGTGCGGTGGGCGGACAGGCCCTCCCAGACCCCGACGACCAGGTCGTCCAGGGTCGGCCCGCCGCCCGCATGGGCAAGCTGGTCGTCGCGCGGCGGCGCGGCCTCGGGCCGCGGCGCCGGGGTGCAGTCGGCCGGGCGGCGCGCGTCAGGGCCGCGGAAGCGGGCGCGCGTGCGCGGGTTGAGCTCGGCGTCGGCGAAGAGGGAGAGAGGGGCGGGGGGCATGGTCAGACGCTCCGGAAGAGCCCGACGACGCGGCCCAGGACGCGCACGTCCTTGCTGCGGATCGGCTCCATGGTCGTGTTCTCGGGCTGGAGGCGGATGTGGTCGCTCTCGCGGAAGAACCGCTTGACCGTCGCCTCCTCGCCCACGAGCGCGACGACGATGTCGCCGTCGGTGGCGTTCTCCTGGGGACGGACGACGACGTAGTCGCCCTCGAGGATGCCGGCGTCCTTCATCGACTCGCCGCGGATGCGCAGCACGTACTCGCCGGCCTCGCCGCCCGCGACGGGCGGGACCTCGACGTAGTCCTCGATGTTCTCCTCGGCCAGGATCGGCTGGCCGGCGGCGACCTGGCCGACGAGCGGGAGGCCCGAGGGCCGCACGAGCGAGCGGACGTTGTCCATCGCGTCCTCGACCGCGCTGCCGACCGCCGCGGAGGCCCGGTCCAGCAGCTCGATCGCGCGCGGCTTGGACGGGTCGCGCCGCAGGACGCCCAGCTTCTCGAGGTTGGCCAGGTGCGCGTGCACGGTCGACGACGAGGCGAGGCCCACGGCCTTGCCGATGTCGCGCACCGTCGGCGGGTAGCCGTACTTCGCGGAGTACTTCTTGATGAAGTCGAAGATCTCCTGCTGGCGCTTGGTCAGGTCCATCGGGGCGTTCCCTCCGTCGAACATGTGTTCGTGAAGGTAGCGGGGGCGTCCGACGGAATCAAGGTCGCTATGCTCATCCACCCCGAGCGCCGATGGCGGAATTGGTAGACGCGCTAGGTTGAGGGCCTAGTGGGCTTCACGGCCCGTGGAGGTTCGAGTCCTCTTCGGCGCACTCGGATCGAACGCCGAGGCCAGGCACGTGTGCCTGGCCTCGCTCGTTCCACACCCCGGGCGCTCCTCAGGCGACCAGCTCGCCGAGCGGCACCGGCGCCCCCGGCTCGACGACCAGCGACGCCACGCCGAGCTCGTCGCAGGCCGCCACGAACGCCTCCGCCGCGTCGTCGCGCGCCGCGTAGACCGGCGGCCCCTGGATCGCGCCGTAGTGCATCGGCACCGCGACCGCGGCCTGCAGCACGTGCGCCGCGACCGCCGCCTGCCGCGGCCCCATGCACGCCGGCAGCGTCGACGCCGGCTGCTTGTGCGGGAAGTCGCAGATCGGCTCGTTGACCGGCAGGAACGCGGCATCCAACGGCCCGCGGCGCGCCCGCGCCTGCCACCAGAACCCGTGGAACAGCGTGTCCCCCGCGTGCAGGATGCGGCGGCCGCCCGCCTCGACCACCCACTAGACCTGCGGGTCGCCGAACCCGTCGACCGCCGGCAGGGCGGTGACGGTGAACGGCCCGACCGTGACCGTCTCCCAGACGTCGACCACGCGCGCGTCGAGCGCCGCGAGCGCCTCCTCGGCCGGGTCGATCGCCGCCGTGAGCAGCCCCTCGGAGGCGATCGGCGCCGGCCGCAGCACGATGCCGCCCGGAGCGAGGCGCCGCGAGAGCGCGGCCACGTCGCAGTGGTCCTGGTGCAGGTGGGTGACGAGCGCGAGGTCGACCGGCCGCGACGGCGGCGGCAGCGGCTCACGGGCCGGCCCGACGTAGGCCTCCATGAAGCCCATGTCCTCGAACAGGTCGATGACGGCGGTGGACCCCTCGGCCTCGAGCTCGAGGCCGGCCCACCCCAGACGGCGGATGTTCAGCATGGCGCGGCACAATAGCGACCGATCGGTCGTATGCCAACTCACGCTAGGATCTCCGGCGTGCCCAGGAGCTCGTTCGCCGACGCCGCCCGGACCAGGGACGCCATCGTCCAGCGCGCGATGCTCGTCGCCTCCACCGAGGGCCTCGAGGGCGTCACGTTCGGCCGCCTCGCCACCGACCTGGAGATGAGCAAGGCCGGCGTCGTCGGCCACTTCGGCACGAAGGAGGCGCTGCAGCTCGCGGCGCTCGAGCGGGCCTCCGAGGTGTTCACCAAGGAGGTCTGGGAGCCTGCGGCCGCCGCGGCGCCGGGCCGCGCCCGGCTCGTCGCCATCGCCGAGGCGTGGACGAGCTACCTGCGCCGCCGCGTCTTCCCCGGCGGCTGCTTCCTCACCGCGGCCTCGTGCGAGTTCGACGACCGCGAGGGCCCCGTCCGGGACGCCGTCGCCGCCGCCTGGCGCCGCTGGCACGACGTCCTCGTCCGCGAGGCGCGCGCCGACCCCGAGCTCGCGCCCCGCGCCGAGCAGATCGCCTTCGACTTCCTCGCCATGGCCCAGGGCGCCAACCAGGCGCTGCAGCTGCTGGGCGACGAGACGGCCCCGCGGCGCGCGCTGGACGGCATGCGCCGCGCGCTGGGCTAGGCGGCCCGCTCGGCCTCGGCGGCCTGCAGCGCCGCGCGCGCCGTCTCGTACACGCGCCCGTGGACGATGCGCCCGTCGCGGACGCGCCACAGCCACCCGGCCGGCGTGTCGACGACCCGGCCGACGCCCCACGCGTACACGCGGCCGGTGCAGACGACGAGCTCATCATCGACCTCGCGGCACTCGGTCGGCTCCGGGCGCAGCTCCTGCCACACCCGCGCCACGTCGGCGAGGTACTGCCGCAGCCCCGCGTGACCGACGTAGGGGCGCCCGTCGGCCGCCAGCCGCGCGGTCACCGGCTCGAAGACGATGTCCTCCGAGCAGACCTCGGCGAGCACGCGGGCGTCGCGGCGCTCGAAGGCGTCGAAGGCCCGGCGGACCAGCTCGAGGTTCGCGCTCCCCACGGCGGGGAGCATCGCAGCCGTCCGCCGCTAGTGCGGGCGGACCTGCGCGTCGTACGAGGCGTCGCGCGTCGTGGGGACGCCCGTGGTCGTCGTGTCGGCGGCCGTCAGCCGCGCCTCGCGCATCGCGCCGAACATCGGGATGGCGACGAGGGCGGCAAGGGCCAGCAGCACGACGGGGATCAGGAAGAGGGTCGACAGGCCGAACGCCAGGACGATGACGAGGCCGGCGACCAGGATCGTGCCGAAGACTGCTCCAGGCATGTCCTTCGGGCTGCCCGGTAGCGTCCGCGCCCATGCGCCTGGTGAGCTTCCGTGACCGAACGGGGTCCGACCGCGTGGGACGGCTCGACGGCGACCGCGTGGTCGAGCTCGCCGCGCCGTCCATGCTCGACTGGCTGCGCGGCGAGGGCCACGGCGAGGCCGGGCGCGACCACGCCCTGGCGGACGTCGCGCTGCGCGCCCCGCTGTGCGACCCGCCGAGCGTGCGCGACTTCTTCGCCTACGAGGGCCACGTGGCCACGGGCTGGCGGCTGCGCGGCGGCGACGTGCCCGAGGCGTGGTACGAGGCGCCGGTCTTCTACTTCTCCAACCCGGCCTCGATCCACGACCCCGGCCGCCCGGTCCGCCGCCCCGCGGGGTGCGAGTGGCTGGACTTCGAGCTCGAGATCGCCGCCGTCGTCGGCGAGGAGGGCGCCATCGCCGGCTTCACGCTGCTCAACGACTGGAGCGCGCGCGACATCCAGCGCAAGGAGATGACCGTCGGCCTCGGCCCGGCCAAGGGCAAGGACTTCGCCACCTCGCTGGGCCCGTGGCTGGTCACGCCCGACGAGCTGCCCTACGAGGACGGCCGCCTGCACCTGCAGGCCTCCGCGACGCTCAACGGCGAGGAGCTCACGCGCTCCGACGCCGGCGCGATGCACTGGACGTGGCCGCAGCTGCTGGCCCACGCCGCCCGCGAGACGCGGCTGCGCCCCGGCGACGTGCTCGGCTCGGGCACCATGAACCGCGGCTGCCTGCTCGAGCTCAACGCCGACGGCGGCGAGCCGCGCTGGCTGCAGCCCGGCGACGTGCTGGCCATCGAGGCCGACGGCCTGGGCCGGCTCGAGGCGCCGATCGTCTAGGAGGCGAGCGCGAGCTTCGTCCGCCGCTCGCCGAACTCGGCCGCGACCTCGACCAGCACGTCGAGCATCGCCTGCTTGGCCGGCGACCGGTAGGACTCGGCCATCGTGGCCGCCGAGATGCGGCGCACCGGCGGGCGCGGGCCGAGCGAGCGCACGACGACGTCGTCACGCACCGCGACCAGCGCCAGGTCGGGGATGAACGACACGCCCATGCCCGCGGCGACGAAGCCCTGGATCGCCAGGTAGTCGTCGAGCTGGAAGGCGATGCGCGGGTCGAACCCCGCCGCCTGGCAGGCGCGCAGGAAGATCGCCGAGTCCGGGCAGCTGCCGGCGGTGCCCACCATCCAGGACTCCTCGCGCAGCTCGCCGAGCTTGAGCCGGGCGCGGCCCGCCTGCGGGTGCCCGGCGGGCAGCAGGACGTACATCGGGTCGTCGAGCAGCGGCGCGTGCTCGAGGTCCTCGTCGGCGCCGTCGAAGCCCGACTCGATCAGCAGCGCCACGTCGACCTCGCCGGCGCGCAGCGCGCGCCGCGCGTCCGGCGGCTCCAGCGGGTCGAGCGTGAGCTCGACGCCGGGGTGGCGCTCGCGGAACCGCGCGATCGCGATCGGCATCAGCGTCGCGCACGCGGTCGGGAACGCCGCGAGGCGAAGGCGGCCGCCGCGCAGGCCCGCGATCGCCTGCAGCTCGTCCTCGGCGTCGGCGAGGCGGGCGAGGATCGCGTCGGCGTGGGCGACGAGCGCGCGGCCGGCGTCCGTCAGCGTCACGCCGCGGGCGCTGCGCTCGACCAGGCGGGCCCCGGCCTCGCGCTCCAGCGCGGCGATCTGCTGGGAGACCGCGGACTGCGTGTAGGACAGCGCGTCCGCCGCGGCGGAGAAGGAGCCGCGCGCGGCGACCTCGCGGAGGACCCTGAGACGACGCACGTCAAGCACAAGCGCAGCTTATCGCTGGCCGCATGAAATGTCATTTGAACTGATGGCCCCCGGGCTCGATCATCCTGTCCATGACCGAGCTCCTCCTCCCCTCCGACGCGGTGACCATCCGCCGGGCGTTCCCCGAGGACGCCCCCGCCCTCGCCCGGCTCGCGTCCCTCGACAGCGCCCGCCGCCCCCTCGACGGCGCGATGCTCCTCGCCGAGCGCGACGGCCGCGTGCTGGCCGCCATCTCCCTCGCCGACGGCCGCCACGTGGCCGACCCGTTCGCCGCCACCGCCGACCTCGTCTCGCTCCTGCGCATGCGCGCGGCCGCCATGCTCGGCCGCCCGTCGCGCCGCGAGCGCGTCGTCGGCCCGATCCTCCGGAGGCGTCCCGCGGTCGCCCGCGGCTAGCGCCACCCGGACCTCGTGCCCGGCGCCGGCCCAGCCGCCACGGTCTCCCCTCCTCCCGGTTCCTGGCGGGTGTGGCCGGCGCTCGGCGCGATCTACCTCATCTGGGGCTCGACCTACCTCGCCATCCGGGTCATGGTCGAGACCGTGCCGCCCGCGCTCGGCGCCGGCGCGCGGTTCGTGCTCGCCGGCACGCTGCTGCTCGGCGGGCTGGCCGCGCGCCGGCGGGCGGTGCGCGCGACGGCGGGCGAGCTGCTGTGGTGCGCCTTCGTGGGCACCTGCCTGGCGGCCGGCGGCAACGGGCTCGTCACGGTCGCCGAGACCGACGTGCCGTCCGGGCTCGCCGCGCTGCTGGTCGCGTCGGTCCCGCTGTGGATCGTGGTCTACCGCTCGGCGCTGCCGACGTGCCGCTCGGCCCCTCGCTGCTGATCGTGCTCGCCGCGATGTCGTGGGCGCTGGGCTCGTTCACGGCACCGCGCGTGACCCTGCCGCGCGACCCGCTCGTGGCAACCGGCTGGCAGATGCTCTTCGGCGGCCTGGTCATGAGCGCCGGCGGACTGGCGGCCGGCGAGGGCGCACAGGTGGACGCGGGCGCGTTCTCCACCGACTCGATCCTCGCCTTCGCCTACCTCGTCGTGGTCGGCTCCATCGTGGCGTTCTCGGCGTACACGTGGCTGCTGGCCAACGCGCCGATCTCGCAGGTCTCGACCTACGCCTACGTCAACCCGGTGATCGCGGTGATCCTCGGCGCGGTCGTGCTCGACGAGGCCATTGGTGCGCTCACCGTCGTGGGCACCGCGCTGATCGTCGCGGCCGTGGCGACGATCGTCCGGCGCGAGGCGCGCCCGCGCGCGCCGGTGCCCGAGCCCGCGCGAGCATGATGGCTTGCACTTTGCAAGCGTAGGAGCTACCGTGCCGGTGGCATCATGCAACCGAGCACCTGGAGCACCACGTCATGAGCCATCGGGCGCGCGTCAGCGCCATCGTGTCGGTCGGGGTCTTCGTCGCCAGCCTCGACCTCTTCATCGTCAACATCGCGTTCCCCGACATGCAGCGCGACTTCGGCGGCGCCTCGCTCGCCGGGCTCTCGTGGGTGCTCAACGCCTACGCCATCGTCTTCGCCGCCCTCCTCGTCCCCGCGGGGCGCTGGGCCGACCGCGTCGGCCGCAAGCGGACGTTCCTCGCCGGCCTGGCGCTGTTCACCCTCGCCTCCGCCGCCTGCGCCGCCGCCCCGTCGGTGGGCGCGCTCGTCGCCGCGCGCGTCGTGCAGGCCGTCGGCGCCGCGCTGCTGATGCCGGCCTCGCTGGCGCTGCTGCTGCCCGAGTTCCCGCCCGAGAAGCGTGGCCTGGCGCTCGGCCTGTGGGCGGCGGTCGGCGGCACCGCCGCGGCGGCGGGCCCGCTGGTCGGCGGCCTGCTGGTCGAGCTCTCGTGGCGGTGGGTGTTCGTGGTGAACGTGCCCGTCGGGATCGCCGCGCTCGCGGCCGGCGCCCGCACGCTGGTGGAGGTGCGCGACCCGGACCGCACCCGGCCCGACGCGCTGGGCGCCGCGCTGCTGGCGGCCGCGGTGGCCGCGCTGGTGGCGGCGATCGTCGAGGGGCCGGACTGGGGCTGGGGCGACCCGCGCGTCGTCGCGCTCTTCGCGGCCGCCGCGGTGCTCGTCGCCGCCGTCGCCCGGCGCTCGGCCCACCACCCGGCGCCCGTCGTCGAGCCCGCGCTGCTGCGCGTGCGCGCGTTCACCGCCGCGTCACTGGCCGGGATCCTCTTCTTCGTGGCCTTCGCGGCGATGCTGCTGGGCATCGTCCTGTTCCTCACCCACGCGTGGGGCGAGGACGTGCTGACCGCGGGCCTGATGGTCGCCCCCGGCCCGGCCACCGCGGCGCTGTTCGCGGTGCCCGGCGGGCTGCTGTCCGCGCGGATCGGGCCGCGGGCGGTCGGCGCGATCGGCGCGCTGCTGTTCGCCGCCGGCGGCGCGTGGTGGGCGACGCGGCTCGGCGACGCGCCGTCCTACGCGGCCGACCTGCTGCCCGGGATGCTCGTCGGCGGCGCGGGCGTCGGCCTGGTCAACCCGGCGCTGGCCTCGGCGGCGACGGCCGGGCTGCCGCCCGCGCGGCTGGCCACCGGGACCGCCGTGCTGAGCATGGCGCGCCAGCTCGGCTCGGCGCTCGGCGTCGCGCTGCTGGTCGCGGTGATCGGTACGCCGACGTCGGCCTCCGGGTTCGACGACGCCTGGACGCTGATGGCGCTGTCGGCGCTGGCCGCCGGCGCGGCGTTCTGGGCGGTCGGGCCGGTGCGCGCCCCGGCGCCGGCGCCCGCCGCGGCCGGCGCGGTGGCGGAGGCGGCGGCATGACCGGCCTCGAGCAGATGCAGGCGATCGCGCGCGGCGCCGTGCCGCCGCCGTCGATCGCCACCACGCTGGGCTTCGACCTGCTCGTCGACGTGGAGGAGGGCCGCGCCGTCTTCGCCCTCGAGCCCGGCGACCACCTGCTCAACCCGCTGGGCACCGTGCACGGCGGCGTCGCCGCGACGCTGCTTCCACACGCCGCTGCCGGCCGGCACCGCCTACACGACCCTCGAGCTGAAGGTCAACTACGTGCGGCCGATCCTGCCCGACACGCCGCGCGTGCTCGCGATCGGGACGGTCATCCACCGAGGCGCCAAGGTCGCCACGGCGGAGGGGCGGCTCGTGGTCGAGGAGACCGGCAAGCTCCTCGCGCACGCGACGACCACCTGCCTCGTCCTCTAGGCGCCGGGTGTCGAGTTGCTGCCCGCGCGGGGCAGCAACTCGACACTCGCGGCGCGGGTCAGGCGACGGGGCGCTCGAACAGCGTCGAGAGCACGACCTGCGTCTGCGTCCGGCGCACGCCGGGCGCGTCGCGGATGCGCTCCAGCGCCTCCTCCAGGTGCGTCGTGTCCCGCGCGCGCACGTGGAGGATGGCGCTGGCCTCGCCCGCCACCGTGTAGGCGGCCTGCACCTCCGGCAGGCCGACGACCGCGGCACGCACGTCGCCGGCCGACATGCGGCCCTCGCAGTAGAGCGCCACGACGGCGTGCGTGTGCCAGCCCATCGCGCCGGGGTCGACGACCGCCGCGTAGGACTTCAGCACGCCGTCGGCCTCGAGGCGGTCGACGCGCCGCTTGACCGCGGGGGCGCTCAGCGCGACGCGCGCGCCGATGTCCTGGAAGGAGCGGCGGGCGTTCTCGCGCAGCAGCGCAACGATCTTGCGGTCGATCTCGTCCATCGGGTCACCAATTGTGGGGAGTTGCGCAACGAATCGGGCTTGTGAAGGCACTTTCGCAGGCGGATCATTCCGCGTGCAAGCCCATCCTGAGGAGAGGAGAGCACCGCATGGCGTCCGACGCTGCCGTCAAGCCGATCGTCCCGCCCACCCCTGAGGGCGGCGACTTCATGCCGCTCAACGGCGTCGACCACGTCGAGTTCTTCGTCGGCAACGCCAAGCAGGCGGCCTACTTCTACACGCGCGCCTTCGGGTTCCGCACCGTCGCCTACTCGGGCCTGGAGACGGGCGTGCGCGACCGCGCGTCCTACGTGCTCCAGCAGGGCCGCATCCGGCTCGTGCTCACGGGCGCGCTGCACTCGGACTCCCCCATCGCCGCCCACCAGCGGCAGCACGGCGACGGCGTGAAGGTCATCGCGCTGTCGGTGCCCTCGGTCGAGCAGGCCTTCCGCGAGGCGACCTCCCGCGGCGCCGAGGCGATCGCCGAGCCGTCCGAGGCCTCCGACGAGCATGGCACCGTGAAGATGGCCACCATCAGGACCTACGGCGAGACGCTGCACACGTTCGTCGAGCGCGGCGGCTACTCCGGGGCCTTCCTCCCCGGCTACCAGGCCGTCGAGGACGGCACCGAGGACAGCGGCATGCTGCTGGCGATCGACCACATCGTCGGCAACGTCGAGCTCGGCCGCATGGAGGAGTGGGTCGGCTTCTACGAGAAGGTCTTCGGGATGACGGAGATGATCCACTTCTCCGACGAGGACATCTCCACCGAGTACTCCGCGCTGATGTCCAAGGTCGTCGCCGACGGCAAGGGGCTCATCAAGTTCCCCATCAACGAGCCCGCCGAGGGCAAGCGCAAGTCCCAGATCGACGAGTACCTCGAGTTCTACGAGGGCGCGGGCGCGCAGCACATCGCGGTCGCCACGCGCGACATCGTCGGCACCGTGAGCGCGATGCGCGAGCGCGGCGTCGAGTTCCTCACGATCCCGGACGCGTACTACGACGAGGTGCCCGCGCGCGTGCCGGAGGTGCAGGAGCAGCTCGCGGACCTGCGCAGGCTCGGCGTCCTCGTCGACCGCGACGACGAGGGCTACCTGCTGCAGATCTTCACCAAGCCGGTCGGCGACCGGCCGACGGTGTTCTTCGAGGTCATCGAGCGCCACGGCGCCCGCGGCTTCGGGGACGGCAACTTCAAGGCCCTGTTCGAGGCGATCGAGCGCGAGCAGGAGCGCCGCGGCAACCTGTAGGGGTCGCTTCACCATGCGCTACCACCAGCTCGGCAGCATCCCGGCCAAGCGCCACGTCCAGGTCCGCGCGAACGGCGCGGGCTCGCCGCTGCTCGTCGAGGAGGTCCTGGGCTACGAGGGCTTCAGCGGCAACGAGACCATCCTGTACCACCTGCACTCCCCGTGCCGGCTCGACCAGGTCGGCGCGTTCCGGCCGATCGTCCGCGAGGAGTGGGTGCCCGACGCGCACGTCCACCGGCTGGCCGACGCCAACCCGCTCCCGGCCGGCGGCGACCCGGTCAGCGGCCGGCGCCTCATGATGTTCAACAACGACATCGAGGCGTGGGTGTGCAAGCCGACCGAGGCGATGGACGGCTACTACCGCAACGGCGAGGGCGACGAGGTCGTCTACGTCCACCGCGGCCGCGGCGTCCTGCGCACGGTGTTCGGCCGCGTGGAGTTCCGCGAGCGCGACTACGTCGTGATCCCGCGCGGCACGACGCACCAGTTCGAGCTGCCCGAGGGCGAGGAGCAGTTCTGGCTCGTCTTCCACACGCCCGGCGAGATCGAGACCCCCAACCGCTACCGCAACCGCTACGGCCAGCTGCTGGAGCACGCCCCGTTCTCGCAGCGCGACTTCCACGCGCCGGCCGAGCTCGAGACCTACGACGAATCCGGCTCCTACGAGGTCACCGTCCGCGTGCGCGACGGGCTGCAGACCTACGTGCTGGACCGCCACCCGTTCGACGTGGTCGGGTGGGACGGCTACGTCTGGCCGTACACCTTCAACGCCGACGACTTCGAGCCGCGCGCGGGCCGGTTCCACCTGCCCCCGCCGGCGCACCAGACCTTCCAGGGCCCGAACTTCGTGATCTGCACGTTCGCGCCCCGGATGCTCGACTGGGACCCGCAGGCGGTCACGCTGCCCTACCACCACTCGAACATCCAGTCCGAGGAGGTCATGTTCTACGCCGCGGGCGACTACGCCGCGCGCAAGGGCGTGGACGTGGGCTGCATGACGCTGCACCCGTCGGGCCTGCCCCACGGGCCCCAGCCCGGTGCGGTGGAGAAGGCGCTGGGCGCGACGAGCACGAACGAGCTCGCGGTGATGTGGGACACCTTCCGCCCGCTGCGGCTGACGACGCTGTGGCGCGACGTGGACAAGCCCGAGTACGCGTACTCGTGGAACCCCGACAAGTCCGGCGCGATCCCGTCGGGCAACGGCGCCTCGCCCGAGGCCGCCGCCGTCACCACGAGCGACTGATCCTCATCCAGGGAGGCCCGCGGCGGCGCCGGCGCGTTCCCGGCGCCGCTATCGCGGGTGGGTGACGGCCAGCGGCGGCCCCAGGACCTCCATGCCGCAGTCGGCGCCCAGGCGCGCGAAGGCGCCCGGGTCGAAGGCCTCGAGCTGCGCGAAGCGGTCGAAGAACGGCTCCATGCCCGCCGGGGTGAAGAGCACGAGGATCCGCGCGGGCGCGTCGCCGGCGTTCTGGAAGCAGTGCGGCGTGCCGCGCGGCACGAAGACGAAGCTGCCCGCGGGCGCGTCGCTGAGCTCGTCGCCGAGGCGGAAGCGCAGGGTGCCCTCGACGACCCACCACGCCTCGTCCTCGGCGTCGTGGCGGTGCAGCGGCGGGCCGTCGCCCGGCGCGACGACGTTCTCGAAGGCCGTCAGCGCCCCGCCGGTCTGCGCGCCGCGCGCCTTGAAGGTCAGCGGCCCGCCCGCGGGTCCCTGGATCGTCTCGCCCGCGCCGGGGAGGACGGCGAACGGTCGTGCCGGGCCGGTCATGGCGCGAGCATCCCACGCGGCGCCGCGCCGCGCCGCCGCCGCGCGCGCGATCCTTCCGCGCGTGGCCCTCTTCGAGCTCGACGGCGTGACGGTCGCGGGCGACGGCCGGCCGCGGCTGCGTGACGTGACCCTGGCGCTGCCCGACACGGGCGTGACCGTGCTGCAGGGCCCGTCGGGCTCGGGCAAGTCGACGCTGCTGCGGCTGCTCAACCGCCTCGAGGCGCCCGACGAGGGCACCGTCCGCTACCGCGGCGAGGACCTCGCGCAGCGCGACGTCCTGGCCCACCGCCGCGAGGTCGGCATGGTCTTCCAGGCGCCCGTCGTGTTCCCGGGCACCGTCGCCGACAACCTCGCCGTCGCCCGGCCCGAGGAGCCGCCCGAGGAGCTGCTGGAGCGCGTCGGGCTGCCGGCCTCGTTCCTCGAGCGCGACGCCTCCACGCTCTCCGGCGGCGAGGCCCAGCGGGCGTGCCTGGCCCGCGCGCTGGCGACGCGGCCGCACGTGCTGCTCATGGACGAGCCGACCTCGGCGCTGGACCCGGCGGCGGCCGAGGTCATCGAGCGCCTCGCGCGCGAGCTGGCCGGCGGCGGCGTGCCCGTCGTCCTCGTCACCCACGACGACGCGCAGGCGCGGCGGGTCGGCGACCGCATCGTGCGCGTCGAGGACGGGCGGGTGGCGGCATGAGCGGCGACGTCTCCTGGTGGGGCCTGGCGGCGTCGCTGCTGCTCGTCGGCGTGGCGATCGCGATCTCGCTGCGCGAGCGGCTGCGGCTGGAGCGCGACATGCTGGTGGCGGTCGCCCGGTCGCTGGCCCAGCTGCTGCTGGTCGGCGCCGCGCTGGGCCTCATCGTCGACGAGGGCACGTGGATCGGGTGGTCGTTCGTCTGGGTGGCCGGCATGGTGACGTTCGCCGCGGTCACCGTCGCGCGGCGGGCGCCGGCGCTGCCGGCGGTCCTGCCGATCGCCGCCACGGCCATCGGCAGCAGCGCGGCGCTGGGCCTCGGCCTGCTGTTCGTCCTGCAGGTCTTCCCGGTCGAGGGGCGCACCGTGGTGCCGCTGGCGGGCATGGTCGTCGGCAACGCGCTCAGCGCGACGGTCGTCACCGTCCGCCGCACGGTCGACGCGTTCGCCGAGCGCCGCGCCGACCTCGAGGCGCGGCTCGCGCTGGGCCTGCCGTCCACCGAGGCCGCCCGGCCGACCGTGCGCAACGTCCTGCGGCTCGCCATCGCGCCCGACGTGGAGCGGATCAAGGCGCTGGGGATCGTGGTGCTGCCCGGCGCGATGACCGGCCTCATCCTCGCCGGCGTCGACCCGCTCGACGCCGTCCGCGTCCAGCTGGCGTTGATGTACGTGATTCTCGGCGCGGTCGCGACGTCGACGACGATCACCGCGCTGCTCGGCACGCGCAGGCTGTTCACGCCCGACCACCGGCTCGTCGTGCTGCGGCGCAGCGCCGCGGACGAAGGGTGAGTGGCAGGCGCCCGCGCCCGCTCCGGGGCGCGGTGGACGAGGGGTAGGGTCCGCGCCCATGGACTTCACCTGGCAGGACGGCGAGCGCACGATCCGGTTCGGCCGCGGCAGCGCCGCCGGGTCGCGGGACCTCCTCGGCGAGGGCTACGCGCTGCTGACCACGCCGCGCGCCGAGCCGATGGCGCCGGACGTCGTCGAGCGCGCGGGCAGCGTCCACCACGTCGGGTCGGGCCTCGTCGACGAGCTGAGCGCCGACCTGCTCGCGGCCGGCGTCGAGGGCGACCTCGTCGTCGCGCTCGGCGGCGGCCGCGTCATCGACACCGCCAAGGCGATCGCGGGCGCGACCGGCCGGCGCGCGGGCGCCATCCCGACCACGCTGAGCGCCGCCGAGATGACGAAGGTCCACCGCACGCCGAAGGGCCACGCGGACGCGAAGCCGATCCGGCCGGCGATCGTCGTCAACGACCCGATCCTGTGCGCCTCCCAGCCCGAGGCCGACCTCGCGGCCTCGGCGGCCAACTCGCTGGCCCACGCGGTCGAGGCGACCGTCACCACCATGTCGAGCCCCGTGCCGACGCTCGCCGCGCGCGAGGCGCAGCGGCTCATCGACGCCGCCTACCTCGTCGAGGGCGAGCCGCCGGCGGCCGCGCAGCGCGACCAGCTCGCGCTCGCCTCGCTGCTGTCGGGCTACGCCATCGACGCCGCCTGGTACGGCCTGCACCACGTGCTCTCCCAGACGCTCGTGCGCGTCGGCGGCGCCGGCCACGGCCCCGCCAACGCCGCGATGCTGCCGCACACGATCGGCGCGCTCGAGCGCCGCAACCCGGGCCGGGTCGACCCCGACGGCGGCCTGGCGCAGCTCGCGCACCGCCTCGCCCGCATCGCCGGCGCGGACGGCATCCGCGGCATCGGCGTGCCCGAGGACCGCCTGGACGCCTGCGCCGAGGCGGCGGCCCAGCGCGCGGAGCTCGACTTCACCGCGCCGCGGGCCGAGCAGGCGGAGCTGCGCGCGCTGTACGCGGCGGCCTGGTAGGCGCGCGTCAGGCGGCGGCGCGCTGCGCTGCGACGTCGACGCCGTCGGCCTCGAGCACCTGCAGGAGCGCGACCGTGCGCACCTCCTCGACCTCGGCCTCCTCGAGCCCGAGTTGCGCGGCGACGCGGACGGCGATCTCGACGGTCTCCTCGCCGTGGCGGCCGGTGTAGCCGTCGCGGGCCTCCAGCGCGCGGGCCAGCGCCTCCAGCGAGGCGCGCTGCTGGGCGGCGCGCACGGCGTCGCTGTGGCG
>JACRMD010000207.1 GCA_016215085.1 Solirubrobacterales bacterium
GACCGCGACCCGCGCGGCCCCGACCGTGAGCGGCGACGCGTCCGGCCCCAGCGCCTGCGCGGTGCCGGTGGTGCCGAAGCAGAGGGCGGCGAGGAGGACGGAGAGGCGTGCCATGACGGCGTGATTGTTCCACAATCGCGCCCGCTTGTGCAACCAACCCCTGACCCATCGCGCCGAGTGTCGACTTGATCCCCGCAGCGGGCATCAAGTCGACACTCGCGGCGCGCGGGTCAGGCGCGGCCGTAGACCGGCACGTGCGCGCCGCTGGTCACCGCGGCGTCGTCGCTGCACAGGAACCGGACGACGCGGGCGATCTGGGCGGGCCGGACCCACGTGTCGAAGTCCGCGTCGGGCATGGAGGCCCGGTTGGCCGGGGTGTCGATGACCGACGGCAGCACCGCGTTGACGCGCAGGCCGTCGCCGACGTACTCGGCGTGCAGGGCGTCGACGAGCGCGAGCACCGCCGCCTTCGCGGTGACGTAGCCGGCCGCGCCCGCGAACGGCCGCAGCGCCGCGCGCGACGAGACGCACACGACCGCGCCCTCGCCGGCGGCGAGCATCGCGGGCAGTGCGGCCGCGGTCACGAGGTACGTGGGCCGGAGGTTCAGGCGCAGCTGGGCCTCGAACTCGTCGACCGGCGTCTCGTGCACGCGGCCGCCCATCGCGAAGCCGCCGACGAGGTTGACCACGGCGCGCGTCGCCGGGCCCGCCGCGCGCGCGACCTCGGCCGCGGAGCCCGGGTCCATCAGGTCGGCCTGCACGAGCTCGAGGCCCTCGCGGCGCTCGACGCGCTCGAGCTCGGCCTCGGCGACCCACGGCACGACGACCCGCCAGCCGCCCTCGAGGAACGCGGCCGTCACCGCCGCCCCCAGCCCGCCGGTCCCGCCCGTGACGATCGCGGTGCGGCCCTCTGTGTTCTCAACCACCTTGCCAACTCCTGCCATGTCCGCGGGGCGCTGTCCGGCCCCTGGTGCGAGGCCCCAAGTCTGTCCGAATCGGCTGTCACCTTCCGGGCCGTGTTGATCCGCGACCTCGCCCACGGAACCGACCTGGACCAGGTCCTCCTCGTGCGCGACGTGCAGCGCAAGCAGCGCCCCGACGGCAGCGAGGTCGTCCGCCTCGTGCTGGCCGACCGCACGGGCGGCGTGCCGGCCATCGTCACCGAGGACCTCACGGTCGCGCTCGAGCTCTGCCGGGCCGGCGAGCCGGTGCACGTGACCGGGCGCTTCGAGGTCCATCCGCGCTACGGCCGGCAGATCGAGGTCGCGGGCCTCGGGCCGGCGGTCGACGGCACCTTCGACCCGGCCCAGCTCGTCGACGGGCCGCCGCGCGACGCGGACCAGATGGAGGCCGACCTGCGCGAGCTCGTCGCCACCATCCACGACCCGCACCTGCGCGCCCTGCTCGACGCGGTGTTCGGCGAGGGCTCCCCGACGTGGGCCGCCTACCGCGTCGCCCCCGCGGCCAAGCTCTACCACCAGGCCTACGTCCACGGGCTGCTCGAGCACTCGCTCAGCGTCGCCCAGGCGGTGTCGGCCATCAGCGCCACGTTCCCGGGCATCGACCGCGAGGTCGCGGTCACCGGCGCGCTCCTGCACGACATCGGCAAGCTCGAGGCCTACACCGCCGAGGCCCCGATCGACCTGACCGACGCGGGCCGCCTGCAGGGCGAGATCCCGCTGGGTTACTACCGGGTGCGCCGCCTCATCGAGGAGCTCGTCGTCGACGGCGAGCCGTTCCCCGCGGCCATCTCCCAGGCCGTGCTGCACATCATCCTCAGCCACCACGGCACGCTCGAGCACGGCTCGCCCGTGGTCCCGTGCACCCGCGAGGCCACGCTCGTGCACTTCATGGACAACCTCGGCGGCCGCCTCGGCTCGTTCGACCGCCTCGAGAAGGGCCTGGCCCCCGGCTCCGCGTGGTCCTCGTACGACCGCGCGCTGGGCTCCGGCGCGTACTTCGGCCCGATCCGGGCGGAAGATCGCCGCCGGGAAGCCGCCTAGCCCCTAGGCCCGGATCAGCGGGGCGAGGCGCCCCTTAGGACAGGCGATCCTCGCGCTCGGCGTCGAGGAGGTCCTTCATCTCGCGCGCCGCGTTGGCGACGCGCACCAGGTACTCCTGCCGGCGCTCGTCGTCGAGCGCGCCCGCGCCACGCTCGAGCAGCTCCGCGAAGCCCTGCACGATCGTCAGCGGCGTGCGGAGGTCGTGGACCAGCTTGGTCAGCCGCTCCTCGGGGTCGGCGGGCCAGACGGCCGCGGGCCGCGCCATCAGGCGTCGTGGGAGGAGTCGAGCGCGATCTCGCCCCGCTCCAGGGCGATGGCGATCGCGTGGACGCGGTTGCGCGCCTGGAGCTTGCGGATCACGTTGCGCACGTGGGTGCGCACCGTCTCGACCGAGACGTTGATGCGATCGCCTATGGCCTCCGCCGTCATGCCCTCGGCCATGAGGTGCATGATCTCGCGCTCGCGCGGCGAGAGCTGCGGCACGTGGGCGGTGGCGCGCGGCGACAGGAGGATGCGGTCCAACCGCGGGTCGACGTACGAGCCGCCGCCGGCGACCCGCTCGATCGCGGCCATGAGCTCGTCCATCGAACCGGCCTTCAGCGCGTAGCCGCGGGCGCCCGAGTCCAGGCCGTCGTAGAGCAGCTCGGCGTCCGAGTCGCCCGTGTAGAGGATCACGCCGAGATCCGGACGGCGGGCCAGCAGCTCGCGCGTGAGGTCGATCCCGCTGCCGTCGGGCAGCCGGATGTCGACGATCGCGACGTCGGGCTCGGCGTGCTCGACGAGGTCGACGCCCGTCGCCACGTCGCCGGACGCCCAGACCACCTCGAGGCCGCCCTTCCGCTGCAGCGCGACGAGGCCCTCGCGCAGGGCCTCAGCGGGCGCGTCCTGCAACGAACCGACCGTCACCTGCGTCCTCCCCCTATCTTCATCCGTCCATGGCGAAGGACACCGAGAAGCTCATCCGCCAGCTCTCGCTGATCTCGTACCTCATGGCGGAGCGCCGTCCCGTCACCGCGCTCGAGATCCGCCGTGACGTCGAGGGCTACAGCGGCATGAACGAGGACGCCTTCGCCCGGCGCTTCTACGCGGACCGCGCCGAGCTCGAGTCGCTGGGCATCCAGCTCACCGTCGAGAAGCCGGCCGACGGCGTCGCCGAGCAGGAGAACTACTCCTTGCGCCCGGAGAACTTCCACCTCCCCGCGATCGCCTTCACCGACGAGGAGCTGGCCAGCCTCCAGTTCGCCCTGACGCTGCTCGACGGTGAGTTCGCGTACGCCGAGCCGCTGCGCCTGGCGCTCCAGCAGATCTCCTGGGGCCGCCCGAGCCCGCTCAACGCACCGGACCACGGATCGGTCGCCCTCGGCGTCACCGCCAGCGCCGGCGGCCACGAGCTCTCCCAGCGCCTGGCGAAGATCGAGACCGCGATCTTCCGCAACAAGACGGTGGTCTTCGACTACTACACGATGGAGCGCGACGAGGTCGGCCATCGCAAGGTCGACCCGTACCACCTGCTGTTCCAGAACGGCCAGTTCTACCTGCTGGGCCGCAGCCACGAGCGCGACGCCATCCGCGTCTTCCGCCTCAGCCGCATCCGCGGCAAGGTCGCCTACGCGACGAAGGCCGAGCACGACTTCAAGCGCCCGCAGGACTTCGACCCGCGCGCCTACGCCAACCGCGCCGACTGGCAGTTCGGCGAGGTCCAGGGCGAGGCCGAGATCCACGTCTCGGAGCGCATCGCCTGGCAGGTCGAGCGCCACTTCGGCCGCTTCGGCGAGGTCCGCCACGCCGACGACGGCGAGCTGGTCTTCACCACCGAGTACGCGTCGGTGCGCCAGCTCGCCTCGTGGGTGCTGCGCCTGGGCGAGCACGCGGGCGTCGTCAGCCCCGCCGAGCTGGTGCGCGACGTCGCCGAGCGCGTCGAGCTGCTGCACGCCCGCCACGAGGGCGAGCTCGAGCTCGCGCCGCCCGCCGGGCCGTCCGCCGCGGCCGACGACGTCGCGACGGCCGGCGATTCGTCCAAGCGCGAGGCCGCCATCCGGCCGGAGCGCTTCGCCCGCCTGGTCACGCTGGCCTCGATCCTCATCGAGGCCGGCCGCGCCGGCCAGCTGCTCCAGCTCGACCAGGTCACCGAGGCGCTGCAGGTCTCCGAGGCCGAGCTGCGCGAGGACGTCAACGTCCTCAACGTCGTCAACTTCGGCGGCGGCTCCTACGTCCTGTACGCCGAGGTCCACGACGACGGCACGATCGAGGTCGACCCCGAGCCCTACAGCGACAACTTCGCCCGCCCCGCCCGGCTGCTGCCGGTCGAGGCCAAGGCGCTGGTCGCCGCGATCGACCTGATCGGCGACCACCTGCCCGAGGGCGCGCTGACCTCGGCGCGGCAGAAGATCGTCGACGCGCTGGGCCACGACCCGATGGAGCAGGGGCTGCAGGTGGCCTCGACCACCGGCGACGACTCCGAGATCGCCCGCGTGGTCTCCAAGGCGATCGCCGAGTCCCGGCTCCTGCGCCTCGAGTACTACAAGGCCAACGAGGACGAGTTCTCCGAGCGCGTCATCGAGCCCTACGCGCTGATCAACGGCCGCGAGGGCTGGTACATCGCGTCCTACGACCCGGCCCGCGAGGCCGTCCGCCACTTCCGGCTGGACCGCGTCAAGACCGCCGAGGTCACCGGCGAGGCGTTCGCGCCGCGGCCCGAGGTCGACCCGGCGCGCGACGTCGAGGGCTGGCCGCGCACCGGCGAGGTCGAGGCGTCGCGCATCGCCCGCGTCTGGATCGCGCCCGAGCGCGCCCGCTGGCAGCGGGAGGCCCGCCGCGTGGCCGAGGAGCTCGCCGACGGCTCGATCGTCGTGGAGCTGCCGTTCAAGGGCACGGACTGGCTGGTGCGCGAGGTGCTCGCCGAGGCCGGCGACGCCGCGGTGATCTCGCCGCCAGAGGCGCGCCGCGCCGTCCTGGCCGCGGTCGACAAGCTGCGCCTCGCGGTGCGCTGAAAGCTCGTTCGGCCCCGGCTCGTTACCTTCCGGGCCGCACATGAGCCGACGGGGGCAGATCCAGATGAGCGACGAGGAGGTCCTCGCGTTCCTCGACGAGGAGCGCGTGGTGACCTGCGCGACCGCGGGGCCGCGCGGCTGGCCGCACCTCATGCCGCTCTGGTACGTCGTCCGCGGCGGGACGGTCTGGGCGTGGACGTTCGCCAAGTCGCAGAAGGTCACCAACCTCGAGCGCGACCCGCGGGCCACGCTGCAGGTCGAGGCCGGCCGCGACCAGTACCACCTGCTGCGCGGCGTCATGCTCGAGACCGAGGTGACGATCCACCGCGACGCCGACCGGGTCGCCGAGCTCGGCCTGGAGATCTTCCGCCGCTACACCGGCACCACCGACGGCGAGCTGGCCGAGGAGGTGCGCGCGACGGTCCTCAAGCAGGCCGCCAAGCGCGTCGGCCTCGAGTTCGCCGAGCGCCACCGCGCGACCTGGGACCACCGCAAGCTGGGAGGCGTGTACTAGTGCAACCGCTGAAGGGCCTGATCCTGTCGGGCGGGAAGGGCACGCGCCTGCGGCCCATCACCTACACGAGCGCCAAGCAGCTCGTCCCGGTCGCCAACCGCCCGGTGCTGTTCTTCGGCATCGAGGCGATGGCCAACGCGGGCATCGAGGAGATCGGGATCATCATCGCCCCCGAGACCGGCGACGAGATCCGCGCCGCCGCCGGCGACGGCTCGCAGTTCGGCGTCAGGATCAGCGGCGAGCTCGAGATCACCGACGCGATCCAGCACCTGGTCGACACCGGCAAGCGCGTCGAGCCCCACGTCGTGCAGGGCTGGTGGAAGGACACGGGCCGCCTGGAGGACATGCTCGAGGCCAACCGGCTGATCCTCGACACCATCGTGACGCGGGTCGAGGGCGAGCTCGACGGCTCGGAGGTCGAGGGCCGCGTCGTCGTCGAGCCGGGCGCCAAGCTCGTGCGCTCGACGGTCCGCGGCCCGGCGGTGATCGGCGCCGGCGCGAACCTCGTGGACTGCTACATCGGCCCGTACACCGCCGTCGGCGAGGACTGCGTGGTCGAGAACGCCGAGGTCGAGCACTCGATCCTGCTCGCGGGCTCGGAGGTGCGCAACCTCGACGGCCGCATGGAGGCCTCGCTGCTCGGGCGCAACGTCATCATCGCCCGCGGCACCCGTCAGCCGCGCGCCTACCGCTTCATGGTCGGCGACAACAGCGAGATCGGGATCCTGTGAGGGTCCTCGTCACGGGCGCGGCGGGCATGCTCGGCCGCCGCGTCGTCGCCGATGCGCGCGAGCGCGGGTGGGACGTCGTCGGCATCGACCTCGCCGAGGCCGACCTCACCGACGCGCTGGAGGCCACGACCGCCGTCGGCGACGTGAAGCCCGACGCGATCGTCCACTGCGCGGCGTGGACCGACGTCGACCGCGCCGAGGCCGAGGAGGAGCTGGCGCTGCGCGTCAACGGCCAGGCCTCGGAGAACGTCGCCAAGGCGGCGGCGCAGCACGGCGCGCGCCTGGTCGCGGTCTCCACCGACTACGTCTTCGACGGCACGCTCACCGGCTGCCCCTACGTCGAGTCCGACCCGACCGCGCCGATCGGCGCCTACGGCCGCACGAAGCTCGCCGGCGAGCAGGCGGTCGCCGCGCACGCGCCCGACCACGCCATCGCCCGCACCGCGTGGCTCTTCGGCGCGGGCGGCAAGAACTTCTGCGAGACGATGCTCGGCCTGGCCGCCACGCGCGACGCCGTCGCCGTTGTCACCGACCAGGTCGGCTCGCCCACCTGGACCGGGCACCTCTCGCCCGCGCTGCTCGACCTCGCCCTGCTCGAGGCGCGCGGCGTGTTCCACACCGCCGGCGACGGCCGGTGCTCCTGGCACGAGCTCACCGTCGAGCTGTTCCGCCAGGCGGGCCTCCCCACCACCGTGAACGAGACGACGGCGGCCGAGTTCGCCCGCCCGGCCCCGCGGCCGGCGTGGAGCGTCCTGGCCTCCGAGCGCGACGAGACCCCCCGCCTGCCGCCGTGGCAGGAGGGCGTCGCCGGGTTCCTCTCCGAAAGGACGACAACATGAAGCTGCTGGTCTGCGGCGGCGCCGGGTTCATCGGCTCCAACTTCGTGCGCCAGCGGGTGCGCGACCACGGCGACGAGGTCGTCGTGCTCGACAAGATGACCTACGCCGGCCGGCGCGAGAACCTCCAGGACCTCGAGGTCGAGCTGGTCGTCGGCGCCATCGAGGACGCCGACGCGGTCGAGGCCGCGGTCGGGCAGGGCTTCGACGCAGTCGTCAACTTCGCCGCCGAGACGCACGTCGACCGCTCCATCAGCGGCCCGGAGGCGTTCGTCGAGACCAACTGCCGCGGGACGATGGTGCTGCTGGAGGCCGCGCGCCGCCACGACGTCGCCCGCTACGTGCAGATCTCGACCGACGAGGTGTACGGGTCGATCGACGAGGGCTCGTTCACCGAGGAGTCCCCGCTGCAGCCGTCCTCGCCCTACAGCGCGACGAAGACCGGCGGCGACCTCATCGTCAGCTCGTACTTCCACACCTACGGCCTGGAGACCGTCATCTGCCGCGGCTCCAACAACTACGGGCCCTACCAGTACCCCGAGAAGCTGATCCCGCTGATGGTGCTCAACGCCTTCCACGGCGACAAGCTCCCCGTCTACGGCGACGGCATGCAGGTGCGCAACTGGCTCTACGTGGAGGACTTCGGCCGCGGCATCTCGCACGTGCTCTCCCACGGCGCGCCGGGCGAGGTGTACAACATCGGCGGCCCGGAGGAGTGCCCCAACATCGACGTGGTCAAGCGGATCATCGCGCTGACGGGCAACGACGAGTCGCTCATCGAGTACGTCACCGACCGCCCCGGCCACGACCGCCGCTACTCGCTGGGCAGCGAGAAGGTCCGCGCGCTGGGCTGGGAGGCGCAGGTCCACTTCGCCGAGGGCCTCGAGAAGACGGTCCAGTGGTACCGCGACAACGAGTGGTGGTGGGCGCCGATCCGCTCGGGCGAGTACCGCGAGTACTACGAGCGCCACTACGGCCGCGCGCTCGGGTAGGGCCTTCGCCATGCGCTTCGCGGTCATGGTCGAGGGCCAGGAGGACGTCACCTGGGACGACTGGCGGGACCTGGCCGCGACGTGCGAGCGCCTGGGCTTCGAGACGCTCCTGCGCTCCGACCACTACCTGTCGGTCGACGACCGCCGCGAGCGCGGGTCGCTCGACGCGTGGGGCACGATCTGCGCGCTGGCCGCGACCACGACGACGCTGCGGCTCGGCACGCTCGTCTCCCCGGCGACGTTCCGCCACCCGTCGGTGCTCGCCAAGCTCGCCGTCACGGCCGACCACGTCAGCGGCGGGCGGATCGAACTCGGGGTCGGCACCGGCTGGTGGGAGGCCGAGCACGAGGCCTACGGCTTCGACTTCCCCTCCATGAAGGTCCGCATGGACCGGATGGCCGAGCAGCTCGAGGTGATCGCCGGGTCGTTCCGCGAGGGCCCGTTCACCTTCGCCGGCGAGCACTACGCCGTGCGCGACCTCGACGCGCGGCCCAGGCCGGTCCAGGACCCGCTGCCGATCGTCATGGGCGGCGCGGCCAAGCCCCGCGGCGCCGGGCTGGCCGCCCGCTTCGCCGCCGAGTACAACGCCGTCGGCGCGACCCCGCAGGAGTGCCTGGAGGTCCGCGGCCGGCTCGACCAGGCCTGCCAGGACGCCGGGCGCATCCCGGCGACCCTGCCGCTGTCGGTGATGTGCGGCTTCCTCGTCGGCCGCGACGTGCAGGACCTCGCCGAGCGCGCCGACCGGCTCGGGGCGTGGCGCGGGCAGCCCGTGGACATCGCCGACCTCGGCCGCCGCTGGCTGGTCGGCACGCCCGACCGCCTCGTCGAGCGCATCCGCGAGTACGCCGGGATGGGCGTCGAGCGCATCGTGCTCCAGCACCACCTGCACCGCGACCACGCGGCGCTGGAGCTGCTGGCCGAGCGCGTCGTGCCCGAGCTGGCCTAGCCGGCCGAGCCGCCCAGCGAGGCGACCTTCCAGGTCCGGCCGTCCTTGACGAGCTGCAGCTCGTCGACGCGGTCGTCGTCCCCGGCCTCGGACTTCACGGTGGCGGTCGCCGCGTTTCCGTTGACGGCGACCTTCTGGACCTTGAGCTCGAAGACGTCGGCGTCGTCGAGCGCGTCGTCGACCGCGCTCTGGCAGTCCGTCTTGGAGGCCGCGGCGATGCTCTTGACCAGCGCCGGAGCCAGCCGCTCCTGGCAGATCTCCTCGGCGTCCTTGGCGCGGCCGGCGCTCTGGAGGTCCTCGACCGCCTTGGCCACCTGCTGCTGCTCGCCCTGGAAGTCGCCGCTGGAGTCCTTGTCGCCGGACGTGCAGCCGCCCAGCGCGAGGACGGGCAGGACGAGCGCGAGCGCGGCGGTTCGGCTGGACATCGCCGGGCAGGCTACCGGGCCGGGGGTCCTGCGCGGCTCGTACGATGGGGGTGCATGGCCGGCAGCCCACCCACCCGCACGCCCATCCCCCGCGGCCGTCACGCGCCGCCGCTGGAGGTGCGCGTCAGCGTGCAGCGCCGGCGGCTGCTCGAGTCGGCGGCCGCCGTCTTCGCGCGCCACGGCTACGCGGACGCGACCGCCGAGGCGATCGCGCGCGAGGCGGGCATGTCCAAGGCGACCTTCTACGAGCACTTCGCCAACAAGGAGGAGTGCATCCTCGCGCTGTTCGACGAGGCCGCGACCGAGGTCATGCTCGCCCTCGCCAACGCGACGCCCGAGCCGCCGACCGATTACCGCGAGCACGTCCGCGCCGGGCTGCACGCCTTCCTGCGCACCCTGACCGAGCACCCCGAGCCGGCGCAGGTGCTCCTCGTCGAGATCATCGGGGCGGGGCCGCGGGCGGCCGAGCGCCGCGACGCGATCCTCGACGCGTTCGCCGAGGTCCTGCACCGCGACAACGCCCGGTGGGCCGCGAAGCTCGGGGCGGGGACGTTCGCCACGCGCGAGGACGCGTTCGCCGTCGTCGGCGCGCTGGTCGAGCTCGCCTCGCGGCAGCTGCGCACCGGCCACCCGGCGACGATGGCCGAGCTCGAGCCGGTCGCCGAGCGGTTCTTCCTCGGGGCGCTCACGCAGGAGTGAGCGGGGACGTCACCGAGTGCCGGCGCTGCCCGCGGCTGGTGGCCTGGCGCGAGGAGGTCGCGCGGGTCAAGCGGGCGGCGTTCGCCGACCAGGAGTACTGGGGCCGGCCGATCCCCGGCTTCGGCGACCCCGCCGCGCGGGTCCTGCTGCTCGGCCTGGCGCCCGCCGCCCACGGCGCGAACCGCACGGGGCGCGTCTTCACGGGCGACCGGTCGGGCGACTTCCTGTACGCGTCGCTGCACCGCACCGGCTACGCCAACCAGCCGGTCGCGGTCTCGCGCGACGACGGCCTGGAGTTGACGGACTGCTGGGTCACCGCCGCCGTCCGGTGCGCGCCGCCGGCCAACAAGCCGCTGCCCGAGGAGCGCGAGCGCTGCCTGCCGTGGACGGTCGCCGAGCTCCAGGCGATGCCGCAGGTCCGCGTGGTCGTCTGCCTCGGCGCCTTCGCGTGGGACGCCGCGCTGCGCCTCCGGGCCGCCCTCGGCCACCCGATGCCCCGGCCGCGCCCGAAGTTCGGCCACGGCGCCGAGTGGGACGCCGAGCCCTGGACGCTGCTCGGGACGTTCCACCCATCGCAGCAGAACACGTTCACCGGCGTGCTCACGCCGGACATGCTCGACGCGGTGCTGCTGCGCGCGCGCGAGCTCGCCGGCGGGTGAGACCGCAGAAGCACGGAATAGTTCCGTGTTTCTGCGGTCTCAACGGTCCACGCTCACGAGCAGCCGGTCGTCGGTGCGCCAGGCCATGACCGCCGCGCCGGTGCCGTCGGTGCCGAGCAGCGGGGCGAACGCCGCGTCGCTCAGGCGCTTTGGCGTGCCGCCCGGCTCCAGCACGTCGAGCGCGCCCGTGAAGACCTCGTTGGTGGTGGTCTTGCGCAGCACGCCGGCGAGGAGGCGCCCGCGCGCGATCGTCGCGGTGTCGGCGCGGGCGTCGGAGGCCAGCGTCGCGGGCGCGCCGAAGCGCTTGCCCGAGGGCGCGACGGCCATGCGGGCCAGCAGCGGCGGGAAGTCGTAGGAGCCACCCTGGTAGAGCGCCACGAGCGACTC
This sequence comes from Solirubrobacterales bacterium, assembly GCA_016215085.1. GTDB lineage: Bacteria > Actinomycetota > Thermoleophilia > Solirubrobacterales > Solirubrobacteraceae > Baekduia. The sequence goes on from JACRMD010000207.1 coordinate 11,183, forward strand.
GTCGGGGCGGCCGAGGAGCAGCGCGCCGCTGGAGCCGCAGCCGAACCGCGGCGACTCGATCTTCTGCAGCGCACCGAACGCCGTCGCGCCACGGCCGCGGGTCACCGCGCGCAGGTGCCGGCCCTTGCCGTCGGACACGCACTCGCCGAACTCGCCCTCCATCCCGGTGTCCTCGACGAGCACGCCGACGCGGCCGCCGGGCGTCGGCGCCGGCGACACCAGGCCCGGCGCGCCCGTGCGCACCTGCCGGCGGACGACGCGGCCGCGGGTCGTGACCGTCGCGAGCACCAGCCGCCCGGTCCAGCTGCTCACCGCGACGACCGGGCGGCCGGCGCGGTCGACGGCGAGGTCCAGGAAGCCGGCGTTGCGCAGCCCGAGCCGCGCGGTGCGCGGGTGCGTCGGGATGCCGTGGTCGGGGCGGATGACGAGCTTCAGCGTCGAGCCCGCGATCCACGCGACGATCGTGGCGCCCTGGCTCCGGGCGACCGCGCCGGGGCCGTCGGCGCGCGCCGACCACAGGTCGTAGACCTGCCCGCCGGGCTGGACGCGCCGGAGGACGAGCTCGCGGCCGTGGCGCACGAGGAGGTCGACGCCGCCGTTCTCGCGCTGCACGCTGTCGAGGAGCTCGGTGCTGCCGTAGGTCGTCCGGTGTGGGCCGCCCGGGAACCGGATCGTGGCGAGCGTCACCGGCGGGTAGGGCGAGCTGCTCGTCTGCGTCACAAGCACGCCGCGGCCGCCCTCGCCGAACGCCAGCGCGACCGGCACCTCGCCGCCGACGGCGGGGGCCGGCGACGGCGGCGAGAAGGCCGCGCCGGCGCCGGGCGCGGCGCCGAGCAGCGCCTTGGTCACCAGCTCGGTGTCGAGGTACTCGGTGACCTCGCGCACCCGGCCGCCGGCGACCCGGCACACGAAGCAGTAGCGGTTGTCGTAGCGCAGGCCGGTGGCGGTCAGGGCGCGCCCCTGCGACTCGACCACGACGAGGTCGTCCTCGGCGATCACGCGCCGGGGCACGCTCGCGTAGCGGCCGTCGAACTGCCGCATCAGCGGCCGCAGCAGCGTGGCCAGGATCGCGTCGCGGCCCTCGTAGCTCCCCGACCACGGCGTCGTGCCCATGATCGTCCAGCGCGCGTCGGGCGCCAGGCTCGCCACCAGCGGGCCGCCGTCGCCGTCGGCCAGCGCGGTGAACGCCTCGGCGACCAGGTGCTTGCTCTCGGTCATGCCGGCACCGTACGCTCGGTCCGGCATGCGCGCCACGCAGATCTTGCACAGCTCCCATGCGCATCCGACATGGGCGAGCTGACGCTCCAGGGCCTGCGGGTCCTGCGCGAGGTCGCGCGCCGCGGCTCGTTCAGCGCCGCGGCCGACGCGCTGGACTACACGCAGTCGGCGGTCTCGCGCCAGGTGGCGACGCTGGAGGCCGCCGCGGGAGCGCCGCTGTTCGAGCGCGCCGCGCGGGGCGTGCGGCCGACCGAGGCCGGGCGGCTCCTGCTCGGGCGCGCCGAGGCGATCCTCGACGAGGTCGACGGCGCCCACCGCGATCTCGCCGCCGCGCGCGATGCCGCGCGCGGGCTGGTCCGGCTCGGCGCGTTCCCGACGGCGATCGCCGCGCTCGTCCCGCGGACGATGGCGCTCGCGGCGCAGCGGCACCCCGAGATCGAGGTCCGCCTGCGCGAGGGGACCACGCCGGCGCAGCTGCGGCGCCTGGTCCGCGGGGAGGTCGACCTCGCCGTCCTCGGCGCGCTGGCCGACACCCCGGGCCTGACCAGCGCGCCGCTGCTCGAGGACCCGATGCTCGTCGCCGTCGGCCGCGGCCACCCGCTCGCCGGCCGCCGGCAGGTCGCGCTCGACGCGCTGGCCGGCGAGGCGTGGATCGCCGGGGCGGGCGACGTGACCAGCACGCTCGCCGCGGAGCTCGACTTCCACCCGCCCGTGCGGTTCGCGGTGCGCGAGTGGACCGCGAAGCTGGGGCTCGTCGCCGCCGGGCTGGGCGTCACGCTCGTCCCCGCCCTCGCCGCGCCGGCGATCCGCGACGACGTCGCGCTCGTGCGCATCGACGGCCCGCCCGCCGCCGCGCGGACCGTGCACCTCGCCCGCCGCGATGCCGCGCCGCCGCAGGCGGACGTCGTGGCCGCCGTGCTGCACGAG
>JACRMD010000208.1 GCA_016215085.1 Solirubrobacterales bacterium
CACCCAGGCGATCGACGGCTTCTCGCTCTCGATCCCGGTGGCCTCCCTCGTGCTCGTGCTGCTGGCGTCCGCGCTGGCGGGCGTGCTGGCGGCGATCCTGCCGGCGCGGCGGGCGTCGAAGCTCGACGTGCTGCAGGCGTTGGCCTACGAGTGAGCGGGCAGACTCCGCGGTCATGGCCACCGCGCTGCTGATCATCGACGTGCAGAACGACTTCACCCCCGGGGGCGCGCTGGGCGTCCCCGAGGGTGACGAGGTCATCGACCGCATCAACGAGCTGGCCGCGTCGTACGCGTTCGACGTCGTGGTCGCCACGCGCGACTGGCACCCGCCGGACCACGGCTCCTTCGACGAGCGCGGCGGCCCGTGGCCCGTGCACTGCGTCCAGGGCACGCACGGCGCCGAGCTGCACGCCGGCCTCGACCGCTCCCACGTCGACGCGGTCGTCGACAAGGGCCAGGATCCGCAGACCGAGGGCTACTCGGGCTTCGAGGGCACCGAGCTCGGCCAGCTGCTGCGCGAGGAGCACGTGACCGCGGTGACCGTGGTCGGCCTCGCGACCGACTACTGCGTGAAGAACACCGCGCTGGACGCGGTCAAGGAAGGCCTGCTGGTGACCGTCGACATGGCCGCCGCCCGCGGCGTCGCGCCCGACACCACGGCGGCGGCGATCGAGGAGCTGCAGGCCGCGGGCGTCATCGTGCGCGAGGGCGAGTAGCCTCGGCTCCGTGCACATCGACGTCGACCGCATCGAGACCGGGCCGGGCGGCCCGTCGAGCGTCCTGGTCAAGGCCCACGGCCGGGTCGGCGAAGGGGTGGAGGGCCAGGTCGTCGTGCGGATCGAGGGCCGCACCTACGCGCTCGTGCCGGTCGAGCTGCCCGCCGAGCTGCCCGCCGCCGAGGGCGAGGCCCTGAGCGCCGCGATCGTCATGCCGGCCCAGGTCGCCGAGACCCTGAGCGGCCTGCGCACCGCGGCTCCCCAGCGCCCCGAGCCCGAGGCGCGCCGCCCCTCCGCGGCCCACCTGGCGGAGTTGGCGGAGCGCGCCGGCCTCGAGTAGCGCCGCGAAACCGCAGAAACACGGAACTATTCCGTGCTTCTGCGGAGTCGATCGCGGAGGAGCTCCGCCGACGCCTGCTGGCGCTCAGTGACGTCGCGCCAGCGCAGGCGGATGACCGCGAGCCCTGCGGCCTCGAGGCGCGCGGTCTTCGCGCGGTCGGCGGCGCGCTGCAGAGGGTTGTCGTGGAAGGCGACGCTGTCGAGCTCCAACACGACGCCCTCGTCGCGCCAGAGCACGTCGACCTCGTCGCGGCCCACCTTCACGTTGGTGGCGAACGGCGGGAGCCCGAACGCACGCAGGAACGCCACGGCCGCGTCCTCCAGCTCGGATCGGGTCGGAGCGGCGTCCCGCAGCGCGACCGCAAGCCGACCTCTCCCTCGTTGATGGGGTTTGCTGGCGAGGACCTCGACCAACGAGGGAACACTCACCCGCTTGAGCACCAGGGCTTGGTTCACGGCGCGCCGGAGCTCACCCCGACGGAGCACGGCGGCAGCGGTGAGCAGCGCGTAGGCCGGCAGAAGCGTGGGGATCCCTCGTCGCACCACCACCTCAGACGTTGACAAGTCGGCGAGGGAGAGCACGCGGATCCCGGGGCGTGAGCGGACCTTCCGTGGAACCGCGATGTGGATCGGCTCCCCGTCCCCTCGCGGCCGGATGTCCCAGAGCGCGAGTGCGCTCGTGCCCGCGAGCCCCGCGTCCTCGCCGATTGCGTCGATCCCCGCGCGGAGCTCGCCGGTCGGCGTGAGCCCCGGATGGCCGACCGCGTACACGCCGCGATGCAGGCGGTGCAGCCGGCCGACGGTGATGCGGTAGGCGATCGCGTCCTGGTCGAGCCCCAGGGCGAGGAGCTGCGCGTGGGTGACGACGCCGTGCCGCCGCTCCGCCAGCCGCGCGATCCCATGGTCCACGGCTTGAGAGCGCAGAAACACGGAACAGTTCCGTGTTTCTGCGGTCTCGCTGGGGGTGGGCATGCGCCCCAGCGTGCCGGAGCGTTTGCGGCAGATGTGCGCTCAGTTGCGCCGATACAGCGCGTAGAGCAGCGCGCAGAGCAGCGCGGCCGCGCCGGCGTAGCCGGCCTCGGTGCGGACGAGCTGGTCGTCGACGACCGGGAGCAGCATCCAGATCACGAAGGCGACCGCGGCGATCGCCCAGGCGGCCGCGGACTGCGCCGCGCGGCCGCGGGCCAGGGCCGCCTGGTTGAGCGTGCCGGCCGTGAGGTGCAGGCCCATGCCGACGGCGAGGACCGCGAGGCCGACGCGGCCGTAGCTCTCGTCGGTGCCGAAGACGAGGTCCATGACCCACGGGCCGATGAGCAGGAGGCCGACGGCGACCGCGCCGGCGAACGCGGCGATCGCGAGGATGGTCTGGCGGATCGCGCGGTGGAAGGCCTCGCGGCCCTCGGTCGCCTCGAGGCCGGCGAGGTGCGGCAGCAGCGAGGTCTGGATCGCCTGGAAGAGCTGCAGCGGCGCGCGGGCGATGAGCAGCGCGCTGAAGATCACGCCCGAGGTCACCGAGGACGACACGAGCAGGACGGCGGCGTTCAGCAGCGTCTGCTCGGCTAGCTGGATGCCGGCGACGGACATCGCGAAGCCCGCGTCCTGGCGCATGCCGGAGCGCTCGGCCGGCGCGCCGGCGGCCGCGGCGCTGGCGGCGGTGTGGCGGCGCAGCGCCCACGGGACGACCAGCAGCGAGGCCAGCGGCGCGGCGACGATGCCCAGCGCCACCGCGGTCTCGCCCGTCGCGATGCCGACCGCGACGGCGACCGGGAAGCAGAAGCGCGAGACCGACTCGAAGAGGACCAGCCCGCCGTAGAGCCCGAACCACTGGTGCCCGGCGAGGTAGCCGCGGGCGAAGTACGAGACCGCGTAGGCCATCGCGGCGGCGACCATGATCCAGAACAGCGCGTCCTCGCCGTCGAACAGGCCGTCGGTGATCGGCCCGCGCAGCGCCAGCGCGGCCACGAGGAAGACCAGCGCGAACGTCGCCTGCAGCAGGGCCGGGCCGCGCAGCGGGTGGCCCTCGATGCCGCGGGCGCGGCGGTCGGCGATCGTCCGCGACAGCAGCTGCTCGACCGGCCGGTAGATGACCGACAGGACGACGAACAGCACCGCCCACAGCAGCGAGATGCGGCCGTACGCGTCGTCGTCGAGGACGTGCGACGCGACCGAGAAGTACGCGAACGTGAACAGGCCCGTCGACGCGATGCCGACGGAGAGGATGCGCGCGCCGCGCGCGTAGGAGCGGTCCGCGGGCGCGGCCGCGGACGCGGCGGTGCCGCTAGCCGCCAAGCCGCACGAGCAGCATCGTCCAGGGGAACGGCGAGCGCGCCTCGACGACCTCGCCGTAGCGCCCGAGCAGCTGGACGAAGCCCCGCTTGGACCAGTGGTTGACGTGGCCCGGGGTGTTGCCGAACTCCTTGAGGTACGCGCCGCGGGCCATGTTCAGGCCGCGCCACAGCGGCTCGCGCGGCACGGAGACCAGCAGCCACTTCGACGCGGTGCGCGCCATCTCCGAGACGGTGTGCTCGGGGTCCGGCACGTGCTCGAGCACCTCGATGGCCGTGGACATCTCGAACTCGCCGTCGGCGAACGGCATGTTCTCGGCCTTCATGACCCGGTACTCGAGGTTCGGGTGCTGGCGGCCCTTCCACGCCTCGTGCAGCTGCGGGTCGTCGAGGTCGATGCCGACGATGCGCTCCACGTGCGGCTTCTGCGCCCACTTGTGGGTCAGCACGCCCTCGCCGCAGCCGACGTCGAGGATCGTCCTCGCCGAGGCGTTCGTGAACAGCTCCTCGAGCGTGCTCTCGAAGTTCGCCATCAGGCGGCGGACGACCGGGTTGGTGGACCCGTACTTGTCGTAGGTGTTGCCGGTGACCGTGCCTTCACGGTCGACGGTGACGGTGCTGCTCATGCTCGCAAGGCCTCGTGCTCGTCGGTGCGTTGGCCCGCGTGGGCCCCGGTGGTCGCCGGCTGCCCCGTGGGGCGGGCGCCGGGCTCGTAGTGGGAGGGCGGGACGCCGAGCTGCAGCTCGATGCGGCGCACCCGCTCGAAGATCCGCTGGGACATCATCCGCTGCCCGTAGAGCAGGTCGCCGATGATGCCGAGGGTGCCGACGACGACGGCGGCGTTGAAGAGGACGGCGCCGAAGATCAGCGACTGCACGTGGCCGGCGCCGTCGCCGCCGATGTAGGCGATCAGGAAGCGCGCCCACGGCACGGCCGCGAGGATCGCCAGCACGGCGGCCAGCGCCGAGAACACCTTCAGCGGCTCGTACTGCGTGTAGATCCGCGTGATCGCCACGGCGTTGCGCCGCACGTAGGCGCCCATCGACGGGAACAGCCGGGACTCGCGCGTCTTCGGGTTGGTCCCGATTGGCACGTGGTCGGTGGCGACCAGCAGCTTGCCCGCCTGGATGATCGTCTCGAGCGTGTAGGTGTACTTCGAGACGACGGCCATCTGGATGGCCGCCTCGCGGTTGTAGGCCCGGAAGCCGGAGGTCGTGTCGGGCACGTTGGTGTCCGACGCCTGGCGCACGACCCACGAGCCGAGCTTCTGCAGCCGCTTCTTCAGCGGCGAGAAGTGCTCGATCGTGTCGGTCTCGCGATCGCCGACGACCATGTCGGCCCGGCCCTCGACGATCGGCGCGACGAGCTTGGGGATGTCGGCCGCCGAGTACTGGTTGTCGGCGTCGGTGTTGACCACGACGTCGGCGCCGAGCTTCAGCGACGCGTCGAGCCCCGCCTGGAAGCCGGCCGCCAGGCCCTTGTTGTTGGTGAGCTTGACGATGTGGTCGACGCCGTGCTCGCGGGCGACCTCGATCGTGCGGTCGGTCGAGCCGTCGTCGATCACCAGCCACTCCACGACGGCGAACCCCGGCACCTGGCGCGGGAGGTCGGCCAGGGTGGCGGGGAGCGTCTCCTCCTCGTTGAGGCAGGGGATCTGGATGATGAGCTTCATGAAGGGCGTTCGACGGCACGCGAAGGGTCGAGGGCGTGCCGTACACTCGCGGGGCCAGTATCCCAGAGGGCCAGGACAGGCGCCATGTCGAGCGGTCCTCCGAGGGTAGCTGGTCCTCGACGAACCATGGAGAGCGCGACGCTCACCCGGCCGCGCCCGGGCACGCCGCTCGCGCGTCTGCGCGCGGTCCCCGAGCCGCTCGCGGCGCGCGCGGCCTTCGTCGTGCTCTGCGCCGGTGCCGCCATCGGCTTCCTGGTCTACCCGACCTACCCCAACTACGACTCGGCCTACAGCCTGCTGTGGGGCCGCGAGCTCGTCCACGGGACGCTGCCGTCGTTCGACGCCTACCGCGCGCCGACCGAGCACCCGCTCGCCGTCGCCGCGGGCGCGGTGGTCTCGCTCTTCGGGGACGCCGCGCCGCGGGTCTGGCTGGCGCTGGTCATCGCGTGCTTCTGCGGCCTGGTCGCCGGCATGTACCGCCTGGGCCGCACCGCGTTCACGCCGGTGGTCGGGCTCGTCGCCGCGCTGCTGGTCCTCAGCCGCCTCGACTATCCGTTCCTGGCCGCCCGCGGCTACGTCGACGAAGTGATCGAAGCCCGCAAGACCCGCCCGAAACTGATCGCCGCCTTCCGCATGCTCGCCACCAAGCGCGACAAAAACCCGCCCAAGAAACACGGAAATATCCCGCTGTAGATGGGTGAGAAAAGTAAGGGCTAGTCAGTTGCGCAATCTGAGTGCATTAAGTGTTTAATGCCCTATCAAACGTCCATATTGGTGGTTTGACCTGACTTAACTACTGTAAGGTACTGTTCTGGTTCAGCGTGAACTGGACCGCAACCGCCCGGCGAGCGAGGCGGCCGGCCTGCTCGTCCACTACCTCGAGAAGCTCACGAAGTGGCCGGTGCTGGCCGGCAGCCTGCTCGGCGTCGCCCTGGCGCTGCGCTTCGCGCCCCGGCGCGCCGCGGTCCCGCTGGCGCTGACCGCCTCGGGCGCCGCGACCTTCGGGGCGATCACCGTCGCCGGCCTCGCGGTCATCGACCGCTACCTGGCCGTCACCGCGCTGGGCCTGCTGGTCTTCTGCGCGTTCGCGCTGGCGGGCTGGACGACGCTGCCGCCGCGCCACCCGGCCCGGCGACCGTGGCTCGCTGCGCCAGGACCTCGCGACCCTGCTCGCGAGCCCCGCCTTCACCCGCGCTCGCGCATGCGGGCCGGTGACGGTCCCCACGCACAAGCTCCTGGCCGACACCCGCTGGCTGCTGGACGCGGGCGCCGGCGAGGTCCGGGCCCGCAGCGGGATGCGGGACGCGGGCCGCACCACCCGCGGCGTCCACGTGTTCGTGCAGGGGCGCGGCATGCTGGAGAACACGACCTACGGGCCGTTCGAGCGCCGCGTGGACGACTCCCCGCTGATCCAGGTCCCCGGCCCGGGCGCGGTGCTCGTCGCCCGAGGCGCCCACTTCGCCGCGTACGCGGACTGCTGAACCCGACATGGCCGTCGCCACCCCTCCCGCCGAGAGCTCCCCGCCCGTCCCGCCGTCGGGCCCGCCGCGCCGCGTCCCGTGGGCGCCGCTGGCGCTGCTGGCGCTGTCGATCCTCACCCTGGTCGGGTTCTTCGTCTACCCGACCTACCCCAACTACGACAGTACCTACAGCATGCTCTGGGGCCGCGAGCTGCTCGACGGCCGGCTGCCGAGCTTCGAGGCCTACCGCGCCCCGACCCAGCACCCGCTGGCGATCGTCTTCGGCGCGCTGCTGTCGCTGCTGGGGGAGGGCGCCGACCGGATCATGGTGCTCTGCACCCTGGCCTCGTTCGTCGTGCTCTGCGCCGGCGTCTACCGGCTGGGGAAGGTCGCCTTCACGCCGCTGGTCGGCTTCGCCGCCGCCGCGATCCTGTGCACGCGCTTCGACTTCCCGTTCCTGGCGGCGCGCGCCTACATCGACATCCCGTACCTCGTCTTCGTCGTGTGGGCGGCGGCGTTCGAGCTCGAGCAGCCGCGCCGCGGCGGCCGCGTCTGGGTGCTGCTCGTGTGCGCCGGCCTGCTGCGCCCGGAGGCGTGGCTGCTGCTGGGCATCTACTTCCTGTGGTGCAACACCGGGCCGCTGACGCTCGCCGACCGCGCCAGGACCGCCGTCTACACGGCGATCGCGCCCGTGGTCTGGGTGTTCACCGACTACGTCGTGACCGGCCGGCCGCTGTTCTCGCTGCAGCACACCAGCGGCCTGGCCGAGGAGCTCGGGCGCACGAAGGGGCTGCGCGAGGTCCCGTCGGCGATGCAGCACTTCTTCTACAACCTGGACAAGAAGCCGGTCGTCTACCTCGGCATCGTCGGCGCGCTGATCGCGCTGTGGATCACGCCGCGGCGGATCGTCATGCCGGTCGTGCTGTGGCTCATCGGCGTCGGCACGTTCGTCATGGTCGGCATCGCGGGCCTGTCGGTCATCGACCGCTACCTGCTGGTGCCGTCGCTGATGGTGATGCTCTTCGCCGCGGTGGCGGTTGCGGGGTGGACGATGCTCGAGCGCGGCCGGCTGCGGACCGCCTGGATCGTGCTGGCCGCCGCCGGCGTCGTCTACGGCGCGATCTTCAGCGCGACGCGCGTGAACTTCGGCACGTTCGACCGCGAGCTCACACTGCGCGGCGAGTCGCACGCGTCGCTGAAGCGGCTGCTCGACGACCCGCGCGTGCGCAAGGGCATGGCGTGCGGGCCGGTGTCGGTGCCGACGCACAAGCTCATCACCGACACGCGCTGGATCCTCGACGCCGGCGAGGACCAGGTCGTGGCCCGCTCCGACGACGCCCAGGCCAAGCGCATCAAGCGCGGCGTCGCGATCTACGCCACCTCGCGCTCGGTGCTGCTGCGCCAGGCGCTCGTCGAGGACAGCGACGACCCCTTCGACAACATCCCCATGGCCGGGTTCACCTTCATCCGCTCCACGGGGCACTTCGGCGCCTATGTCCGCTGCTGAGGTCGTGCGCGCGGACACCGCGCCCGAGCCGGAGGACCCGCCGGCGGCCCCGGCCCGCCGTGAGCCGCGCCTGCGCTGGGGCCTGGCCGTCGCCGCCCTGCTGCTGGGGAGCTTCGTCCTGCGCGCCTGGGGCGCGAAGCACGGCCTGCCCTACGCCTACAACGCCGACGAGAACGCGCACTTCGTCCCGAAGGCGATCGGGCTCTTCGGCCACGGCTGGAACCCGCACTACTTCGTCAACCCGCCGGCCTACACGTACGTCCTGCACGTCGTGTTCGCCGTGTGGTTCGGCGGCCGCGAGGGCGTCTCGGAGGCCTACGCGACCAACCCGACCGAGGTGTTCCTCGTCGCGCGGATCACCGCCGCGGTGCTCGGCACGCTCGCGGTCTGGCTGCTGTACGTCGCCGGGACGCGGTTCTTCGCCGACCGCCGGATCGGCCTGCTGGCCGCCGGCCTGCTCGGCGTCGCGTTCCTGCCGGTCTTCTACTCGCACCTGGCCCTCAACGACGTGCCGATGCTCGCGCCGATCTGCCTGGCGCTGATCGGCATCGCCGGCATCCTGCGCCACGGGCGCGCCCGCGACTACGCGCTGGCCGGCGTCGGCCTCGGCCTGGCGTGCGCGGCCAAGTACACGGCGGGCATCGTGCTGCTGCCGCTGCTCACCGCCGCGCTCGTCTCCCCGCAGGGCTGGCGCGGCGCGCTCAAGCTCCTGCCGCTCGCCGGCCTCGCGGCGCTGGCGGCGTTCCTCGTCGCCAACCCGTACGCGCTGCTGGACTTCGACGCGTTCACCGCCGACCTCGACCACCAGACCTCGACGGCCGACGACGCGCTGGGCAAGCTCGGCCTGACCGAGGAGAACGGCGTCCTCTACTACCTGTGGACGCTCGGCTGGGGCCTGGGCTGGGTGCCGGCCATCGCCGCCGCGGTGGGCATCGTCGTCCTCGCCCGCGAGGACCTGCGGCGCACCGCGGTGCTCGTGCCCGCGCCGGTGCTCTTCCTGCTGTTCATGGGCAGCCAGGAGCGGTTCTTCGGCCGCTGGCTGCTGCCGATCTTCCCGCTGGTCTGCCTCATGGCCGCCTACGCCGGCATCCGCGCCGCCGACGCGGTGGGCCGCCGGGCGCCCGCCCTGCGCCCGACCGTCGTGGCGCTGGCCGTCGTCGCGCTGTGCGCGCAGGGCGTCGTCTACTCGCTGCACATCGGGCAGGTGCTCTCGCGCGACGACACCCGCAACATGGCCCGCGCCTGGTTCGTCGAGCACGTGCCGCCCAAGACGAAGGTCGTCGTCGAGCCCGTGGTCCCCGACGGCTGGGCGCAGGACATCGGCGACCCCTCGCCGCTGACCGAGAACGGCAACCGCTGGGTGAAGTTCCCCACCAGCCGCTCGAACATCGCCAACGACGGCTCGGAGATCCCCGGGCCGGGGCGCATCGTCAACATCGAGGACTACGAGCGCACGCTCTACCCGGGCCTGGTCGACACGTACGTCGAGCAGGGCTACTGCTGGGTCGTCGTCGGCTCGACGCAGCGCGGCCGCGCCGAGGTCGAGCCCGAGGCCGTGCCGCGCGCGCTGGAGTACTACCGCGAGCTCGAGCGCCGCTCGGACACCGTCTACGTCGCCTCCCCGTACCGCGAGGGCGCCGACCCGGTCGACTTCAACTTCGACTGGTCCTTCGACTTCTACCCGCTGGCCTACCACCGGCCCGGCCCGACGATGTGGATCTACCGCCTCCACGGCGGGGGGTGCGGCCCCGCCTCGTAGACTGCGGGGTCCGTGCAGCGGACCGCCACCGACCACGAGCACCTCTCCCGGGCCATCGAGCTCGCCGCCCGCGGGACGGGCCGGGTGCACCCGAATCCCGTCGTCGGCGCCGTCGTCGTCAAGAACGGCGAGGTGGTGGGCGAGGGCTGGCACGAGGAGTTCGGCGGCCCGCACGCCGAGCGCAACGCGATCGCCGCCTGCGGCGGGGCCGACCTGACCGGGGCGACGATGTACGTCTCGCTGGAGCCCTGCTGCCACCACGGCAAGACGCCCCCATGCACCGACGCGATCATCGAGGCCGGCATCCGGCGCGTCGTCGTGGCCTCCGACGACCCGACGGAGAAAGCCAGCGGCCGCGGCCTCGGGATCCTGCGCGACGAGGGCATCGAGGTCGACGTAGCGGGCGGGGAGCTCACCGCGCGCGCCCGGCTGCTCAACCAGGCCTTCCGCAAGCACGCGCGCACCGGCCGCCCATGGGTGCTCTTCAAGTCCGCGATGACGCTCGACGGCAAGGTCGCCACCCGCACCGGCGACTCGAAGTGGATCTCCTCGGAGGGCTCGCGCGAGCTGGCCCACCACTGGCGCGCCGCGGTCGACGCGGTGGTCGTCGGCATCGGTACCGCGCTGGCCGACGACCCGCAGCTGACCGCGCGCATCGAGGGCGTCACCCGCCAGCCCCGCCGCGTCGTCTTCGACTCCACCGCCCGCCTGCCTCTCGACTCCAAGCTCATCCAGCAGGTCTCCGAGATCCCGCTGACCGTCGTCGTCTCCCGCGCCGCGCCGCGCAGCGCCACCGACGCGCTGGA